>NZ_JBHVHQ010000025.1:0-14809 GCF_042800135.1 Streptomyces sp. NPDC057654
GCCGAAGACCTTGCGCAGCCGGGACGCGTACGTGCGCAGGGCGGCGAGCGCCGCGTGCGGGGGTTCGTCGCCCCAGAGGGCGTCGACGAGTTCGGCCGCGGTGGCGGTGCGTCCGCCGCGCAGCAGTAGGGCGGCGAGCAGCGCGCGCTGCTGCGGTGATCCGGTGTTGAGCTGCTCGGCGCCGCGCCAGGCCCGTACGGGCCCGAGCACGGTGAAGCGCAGCGGCTGCCGGTGCCCTGTGTCGCCGGCCATGGTGACCCCCTGCCTGTGCTGCTTGGTCGCACCGGTCAGTTTGCCTTGTCCTTGCCCTTCGCGGCAGGGGGGGACAGGGCGTCTGCACAATGCCTGCCAGAGTTGGCCGCATCCCAATAGCTGACGGATCGTCAGATCGGCGCTACCGTGACAGCCATGGAGAGCTTCCCGAAGATAATCTCGGTGGATGACCATACGGTTGAGCCCCCCAGCGTCTGGCGGGACCGACTCCCGAGGAAATACCACGACATAGGCCCCCGAATCGTCCGGGCTCCGCTCAAGGAAATGACCTTCGTCGGCGGCAAGTTCGCCCCCACGATGGGCGCCCCCGGGGACGACGGGCCGATCGCCGACTGGTGGGTGTACGAGGATCTGCACCGTCCGCTGACTCGGCTGGATACCGCCGTCGGATATGACAGGGACGACATCAAACTCGAAGGCATCACCTACGAACAGATGCGTCCCGGTTCGTACTCCGTGCCCGAGCGGCTGGCCGACATGGACGTCAACCACGTCCAGTCGGCGCTCTGCTTCCCCACCTTTCCGCGGTTCTGCGGGCAGACCTTCACCGAGGCGAAGGACCGCGAACTCGGGCTGCTGGGCGTGCGCGCGTACAACGACTGGATGGTCGAGGACTGGTGCGGCCCGGCGGCCGACGGCCGGTTGATCCCGCTGACCCTGGTTCCGCTGTGGGACGCCGAGTTGGCGGCGGCGGAGGTGCGGCGCAACGCCGCGCGCGGCGTGCGCGCCGTGTGCTTCAGCGAAATCCCGCCACATCTGGGGCTGCCCTCCATTCACACGGACGAGTGGGACCCCTTCCTGCGGGCGTGTGACGAGACGGGGACGGTCGTCGCGATGCACATCGGCTCCTCCAGCCGGATGCCGTCGACCTCCGCGGACGCGCCCCCGGCGGTCGGCTCGACGATCACCTTCGCCAACTGCTGCTTCTCGATGGTCGACTGGCTGATGTCGGGGAAGTTCGACCGCTTCCCGAACCTCAGGATCATGTACGCGGAGGGCCAGATCGGCTGGATCCCGTACATCCTGGAGCGCGCCGACGTGGTGTGGGAGGAGAACCGTGGCTGGGGCGGCGTCGCCGACAAGGTGCTCAGGCCGCCGTCGGAGCTCTTCGCCGACCACGTGTACGGCTGCTTCTTCGACGACGCCTTCGGCCTGAAGAACCTGGACGCGATCGGCGTCGGGAACGTCCTGTACGAGACCGACTACCCGCACTCCGACTCGACCTGGCCCCGCTCCCGCGAGGTCGGCGAGGAGCAGATGGGCCACCTCGCGCCCGACGTGGTCGAGCGGATCGTGCGCGGCAACGCCATCGAGCTCCTCGGGCTGGCGCCCGACGGGCGGTGGGCAGAGGCCCGGCGGTAGAGCGTTTAGAACGGGGAGAGCAACTGAAGAGGAACAGAAGTGTGCTGAGGAGGCGGAGTGGGTAACGGGCTGTGGATTCTTCCGGAAGGGCGGCTCGCCTACGGGATGCAGCTCCCCGTCCAGGCGCGGAGTCCGGTCTTCGCGGAGCCCTGGGAGGCCGACGCCGGACCCGAGGACCTGGTGGCGGTCGCGCGCGCGGCGGACCGGCTCGGGTTCACGTACATCGCCTCGTGCGACCACGTCGCGATCCCCAGGCGGCTCGCCGACGCGATGGGCACCGTCTGGTACGACCCGGTGGCCACCCTCTCCTATCTCGCGGCGGCCACCGACCGCGTCCTGCTGCTGAGCCACGTCGCGGTCGCCGGGCTGCGCCACCCGCTGATCACCGCCAAGCAGTACGCGACCCTCGACCGGCTCTCCGGCGGGCGGCTGGTGCTCGGAGTGGGCGCCGGGCACGTACAGGAGGAGTTCGAGGCGCTGGGCGTGGAGTTCGGCGCGCGGGGGGCCGTGCTCGACGAGACCGTGGACGCGCTGAAGGCGGCGCTCGGGCCGGAGGAGTTCCCGGAGTTCGCCGGGGAGCGGTTCGCGTTCGGCGGGCTGGGGCAGGCCCCGCGGCCCGCCAGGCAGCCCCGGCCGCCCATCTGGGTGGGCGGCTCCTCGCCCGCCGCGGTACGGCGCGCGGCCGTACGGGGCGACGGCTGGCTCCCCCAGGGCGACCGGCGCGACCAGCTCCCGGCGAAGATCGCCACGCTGCGGGGGCTGCGGGAGGCCGCCGGGGTCGCCGAACCGGCGGCGATCGGCGCGATCACCGAACCGCTGTACGTGGGCGAGCCCTCCTGGGACGTCGGCCGGCGGACGCTGCGCGGCAAGGGCGGGGCCCTCGCCGAGTCGCTGCGCGCGTACGGGGCGATGGGCGTGCACCAGATCCAGGTGCGCTTCCGGTGCCGGGACCGGGCCGAACTCCTCGATCAGATGGAGGCGTTCGCGGCGGAGGTGGCACCGGGGCTGGACGCCGCCTGAGGCTTTTGCACCACGAACCCGGGGCCGCCGCCCCGGTCGCTGCCCCTCGGCCGCCCTCGGCTGCCGGAGGGGCTGGAACCGCCCGGCCTCCGCGGTGGACGGCTGGGCCACCGTGACGCCATGGAGGCGGATATGGGCAAGATGGGCAAGTTGGCCGGGCGCGTGGTGCTCATCACGGGCGCCGCGCGCGGGCAAGGGGAGCAGGAGGCGCGGCTGTTCGCCGCCGAGGGCGCGAAGGTGGTGCTCGCGGACGTACTGGACGAGGCGGGCGAGGCCGTGGCCAAGGATCTCGGCGAGGGCGCGGCCCGGTACGTCCATCTGGACGTGCGCGACGAGGCCCAGTGGGTGTCCGCCGTCGCCGCGACGAAGGCCGCGTTCGGGAAGCTGGACGGGCTCGTCAACAACGCGGGCATCCTGCGCTTCAACGAACTGGTGAACACCCCGCTGGAGGAGTATCTCCAGGTGGTGCAGGTCAATCAGATAGGCGCTTTTCTCGGGATGAGGGCGGTGGCGCGCGAACTGGAGGCCGCGGGCGGCGGGACGATCGTCAACACGGCCTCGTACACGGCGGTGACGGGCATGGCGCTGCTGACCTCGTACGCGGCGACGAAGGCGGCGATCGTCGGGATGACCCGCGTCGCCGCCATGGAGCTGGCGGACAAGGGCATCCGCGTCAACGCCGTCTGCCCGGGGGCCGTCGACACCCCGATGACCAATCCGGCGCAGCTCGATCCGGGGGCGGGGGACGCGGAGGCGATGGCGGCGGCCGTGGCGGAGCTGTACCGCAAGGTGGTGCCGATGGGCCGGATCGGGCGGCCGGAGGAGGTGGCCAGGCTGGCGCTGTTCCTGACCTCGGAGGACTCCTCGTACATCACGGGTCAGCCGTTCGTGATCGACGGCGGCTGGCTGGCGGGCGTGTCGGTGTTCTGACCCTTGCGGCCACGATTATCTGATGGTCCGTCAGGTATTGACGACTACCCTGCCCGGTGCCACAGTCGACCGTAATCCGAAATCTGACGGAGCGTCAGAAGAGTAGCGGGGCGACCCCCGCGCCCCTGGAGGAGAGAACCTTGGAATTCGGGCTCTTTGTGCAGGGATATGTGCCGGCCCGCCGGGCGCAGGCCGATCCCGAGGCCGAGCACCACGCGCTGATGGAGGAGACCGAGTACGTCATCCAGGCGGACAAGTCCGGGTTCAAGTACGCCTGGGCCTCCGAGCACCACTTCCTGGAGGAGTACTCGCACCTCTCCGCCAACGACGTCTATCTGGGATACCTCGCGCACGCGACGGACCGCATCCACCTGGGCTCGGGCATCTTCAACCCGCTGCCCCAGGTCAACCACCCGGCGAAGGTCGCCGAGAAGGTGGCCATGCTCGACCACCTCTCGGGCGGGCGCTTCGAGTTCGGCAGCGGGCGCGGGGCGGGCAGCCACGAGATCCTCGGCTTCATACCGGGCGTCACCGATATGAACTACACCAAGGAGATCTGGGAAGAGACGATCGCCGAATTCCCCAAGATGTGGCTCCAGGACGAATACCAGGGGTTCCAGGGAAAGTTCTGGCAGCTGCCGCCCCGCAAGATCCTGCCGAAGCCGTACGGGAAGTCCCACCCCGCCATGTGGTACGCGGCCGGGTCCCCCTCCTCGTACGCCATGGCGGCCAAGAAGGGGCTCGGCGTCCTGGGGTTCAGCGTGCAGAAGGTCGCGGACATGGAGTGGGTCGTCGACTCCTACAAGAGCGCCATCAAGGAAGCCGAGGCCATCGGCGACTTCGTCAACGACAACGTGATGGTCACCTCCACGGCGATCTGCGCCGAGACCCACGAGAAGGCCGTCGAGATCGCCGTGGGCGGGGGACTCAACTACCTCCAGTCGCTGCTGTTCCGCTACCACGACACGTTCCCCCGCCCCGAGGGGATTCCGGAGTGGCCGGAGCTGCTCCCGGAGTACAGCACCGAGATCATCGAGCTGCTGATCGCCGAGGAGCTGATGATCTGCGGGGACCCGGACGAGGTGTTCCGGCAGTGCAAGCGGTGGGAGCAGGCGGGGGCGGACCAGCTGTCGTTCGGGCTGCCGATCGGGGTCTCGCACGAGGACACGATGAACACGATCCGCCTGATAGGCGAACACGTGATTCCGAAGATCGATACGGACCCGGTGCACCGGACGACGCGATTCCGGCAGTCGTCGGGGGTGTGATTCCCCGACGCTGAAGCACCGCCCATGGACGCCGGGACGGCGTCTCCCGGACCGCCGTCCCGGCAACCTGCCGAACGTTCGCGAACCGAGTGCCGAGAACCCGAGAAGGGGACCTGACGCATGCTCGACCACCTCATCCGCTCAGCGACCGTCGTGGACGGTACGGGCGCGCCCGCGCGCGTGGCGGACCTCGGCATCCGTGACGGCCGGATCGCGGTCGTCGCCGAGCCGGGCGCCGTCACCGAGGAGGCCCGTACGAGCGAGGACGCGTCGGGCCTGGTCCTGGCGCCCGGATTCGTCGACCCGCACACCCACTACGACGCCCAGCTCTTCTGGGACCCCTACGCCACCCCGTCCCTCAACCACGGCGTGACGACCGTCGCCGGCGGCAACTGCGGCTTCACCCTCGCCCCGCTCAACCCGGCCCGGCCCGACGACGCCGACTACACGCGGCGCATGATGAGCAAGGTCGAGGGCATGTCCCTGGCGGCGCTGGAGGAGGGCGCGCCCTGGACGTGGTCCGGCTTCGGGGAGTATCTGGACGCCCTGGACGGGCGGATCGCCGTCAACGCGGGCTTCATGGTCGGGCACTGCGCGCTGCGCCGGTACGTCATGGGGCCCGACGCCATCGGCGGTCAGCCGGACGAGAAGCAGCTCGCGCGGATGCTCGAACTCTTCCACGAGGCGATGGACGCGGGCGCGTGGGGCCTGTCGACGACGCAGTCGTCCACCCACTCCGACGGCGACGGCAAACCCGTCGCCTCCCGGCACGCGCGCCCGGACGAACTGCTCGCGCTCTCCCGCGCGGTCGGCGAGCACGAGGGGACGCAGCTGGAGGCGATCGTGGCGGGCTGCCTCGACCAGTTCGCGGACGACGAGATCGACCTCCTCGTGGACATGACGGCCGCCGCGGGGCGGCCCCTCAACTGGAACGTGCTGACCATCGACGCCGCCGTCCCCGAACGAGTGCCCCGCCAGCTCGTGCCCAGCGAGCGGGCCCGCCGGGCGGGCGGCCGGATCGTCGCGCTGACCATGCCGATCCTGACACCGATGAACATGTCCCTGGGCACGTTCTGCGCCCTCAACCTCATCCCCGGCTGGGGCGACGTCCTCGCCCTGCCGGCGCCCGAGCGCATCGCGAAACTCCGCGACCCGGACGTACGGGCCACGATGCTGCGCCGCGCCGACAGCAAGGAGGCGGGCGTCTTCCGGCGGCTGGCGAACTTCGGCCGGTACGTCATCGGCGACACCTACTCGGCGGCCAACGAGGGCCTGAGCGGTCGCGTGGTGCGCGACATCGCCGCCGAACGCTCGCAGGAGCCCTTCGAGTGCCTGGTGGAGATCTGCGCCGCCGACGACCTGCGCACCGTCCTGTGGCCGATGCCCACCGACAACGACCCCGACAGCTGGGAGCTGCGCCGCAGCACCTGGGAGCACGAGGACGTCCTGCTCGGCGGCTCGGACGCCGGGGCCCACCTGGACCGCATGTGCGGCGCGCCCTACACCACCCGCTTCATCGGGGACTGTCTGCGCGGCCGCAAACTCGTGTCCCTGGAGCGCGCCGTCCAGATGCTCACCGACGAACCGGCCCGCCTCTTCGGCCTCCGCTCCCGCGGCCGCATCGCCGAGGGCTACCACGCCGACCTCGTCCTCTTCGACCCCGACCGTATCGACGCCGGCCCCGCCACCCTCGTCCACGACCTGCCGGGGGACAGCCCCCGCCTGGACTCACGCGCCCTGGGGATCGTGAGCGTCCGCGTCAACGGCGTGGAGACCATCCGCGACGACGTGGTGACGGGAGCGGTGCCCGGGACCGTGCTGCGGTCGGGACGGGACACGGCGACGGTGGACACGCGCGCGTAGAGACGTAATCGCGCTCCTTATGCGGGCCGCGGCCCCCTTATGCGGGTCGCGGCCCCTCGGTTGCTACGCCCGCTTCGACGCCCGTACCAGCAGCACCACCCGTACGTTCGCGAACCACTCCACCCGGGCCGGGCGGTAGCGGTCCCAGAGGAGGTCTTCGGTGCGGGAGGGCATGCTGTCGGTGCCGTCGCCGCTGCGGTCTGTGGAGACGACCCAGATGCGGCGGAAGCCGTTGGCGCAGGGTTCCGGGTCCTGGCAGTCGTCGGGTGCGTAGCGGCCCAGGCGGCGGGCGGAGTGGCCGGTGAAGACGTCCGTGGGGCGGGTGCGGGCGGGGAGGTGGCGGAGTTCGTAGGCGAGGGCTCGCGGCTCGTCCCCGTTGCCGCTGTAGGCCAGGCCGTCGCCCGGCCGGGACCGGTCCTCGACCATCGTGGCGGCGCGGCGGAAGTCCGGTTCGCCGGGGTGGCGGCGGGTGACGTGGCGGGTGTGGTCGAGCGCCGAACACGCCGCCAGTACCGGCACCAGGGCCGCCGTCGCGACGGCCACCGCGCGGCGGCGGGTCGCGTACGGGCCGAGCACCCGCACCGCGCCGCACGCCGCGAGCAGCGCCCAGGCCGGGAGGGTGAACAGGAGGTAGCGCTCCTGGAAGAGGTGGAGTTCGCCCGTGGTCGCGGCTGTGACGGGCAGCGGCAGCAGCGCCCACAGCGCGAGCGGGCCGATGCGGTCGCGGGCGGCCACCAGGGCCGCCAGCGCGCACAGCAGGCCCACCGCCGCGACCGCCGGGGAGCCGAAGAGCAGGTACGGCATCGTCACCATGGACCGCCAGCCCGTGAGGTTCCAGCCGACCTGATCGGTCTGGCCGCCCCGTACGCCCAGCGCGACCAGCGGCAGTACGGGCAGCAGCCCGCAGCACGCCGACGCCGCCCATGCCGCTGTCCGGCGGCCCCTTCGTGCCCCTGTACGTGCCCACGCCAGGTGTGCCGGGAGCAGCGCG
The DNA here is from genome assembly GCF_042800135.1 of Streptomyces sp. NPDC057654. Classification (NCBI taxonomy): domain Bacteria; kingdom Bacillati; phylum Actinomycetota; class Actinomycetes; order Kitasatosporales; family Streptomycetaceae; genus Streptomyces; species Streptomyces sp. NPDC057654. The sequence goes on from NZ_JBHVHQ010000025.1 coordinate 7,708, forward strand.
GCCGTCACCGGGTGCGCGAGGACGGCCGGCGCCAGGCAGGCCCCGTACAGCAGCCACCGGACGAGCCCCGGCCGGTCCAGCGCACGGAGCAGCGCCAGCGTCGCGGCCACCGCGAACAGCGCCGCGAACGCGTACGGGCGCGCCTCCTGCCCGTACTGCGCGGCATTCGGGGCCAGCGCCAGGAGGACGCCCGCGACCACCCCTGTACGCGCGTCGAACAGCCGCCGTCCCAGCAGCGCGGTCAGGGCGCCCGCCGCCCCCATGGCGACGGCGGAGGGGAGCCGGAGCGCGGTGGCGGAGTCGCCGGCCAGGGCGGTCCAGCCGTGCATGAAGACGTAGTACGGGGCCAGCAGGGCGTCCGTGTGGTGCAGCAGGCGCGACAGGTCGGCGTGCGGGAGCGTCGCCGCCCACCACGTCGCGTACTCGTCGTGGTCCAGCGGCCGACGGCCGATGCCCCACAGACAGACGCCCAGGACGAGCAGGCCGACCAGCGCCGGGGGCAGCAGGTCGCGCAGCGGCCCTGTGGGCGGCGTATCGGACAGAGGTTCCGGCTTCGGTTCCGGCTCCGGCGCGAGGACCACGAGCCCGAGGGCCTCGCTCTCCTCCGCCGGTTGTTCCGTTCCGAGCGGCGTCCTCTCCTCGGCGCTCACTCCTCCCGGCCGAGGAAGATCGGGTTGGTCATCGCCGCCATCGCGCCCGGCAGCCCGGACGCGCCGCCGTCCGTCGGCGCGTGGCGCACCTCGGCGCGTACGTACGCCGCGTACGAGGCCGTGGTCGCCCACTCCACCGCGCCCGAACCGGAGCCGGGCAGCGGAGCCGCGAAGAGCTGCCCCTGGTCCGTCACGAACGCGGCGGTGCAGCCGGGCGCGCCCGTCACCTCCAGGCGCACGGTGATCTCGGCGTCATGGCCGACCTCCAGGCGCCCGCCGATGCCCGCGTGCGCGCCCCGGCCGCCCGACGCCGTGAACCTCAGGTCGATCGCCGACGATTCGGAGATCCAGCTGCGGCCCGCCCGGATGCCCTCCTGGATGGCTGTGCGGGAGAGGTCGTCGGCGAGGACCACGGTCTGCGGGAGGCCGACCGGCTGGGGCTCGCGGTGGGCGTCGCTGTTGCCCATGGCGGGCAGCCACGGCCGGCGGTGCCGCACCGACGCCACCAAGGTGTTGTCCCACTCGGCGATGGAGACCTCGTCGTCCGGGGTGTACGGGCCGTTCCAGACCTCCACCGCGTCGGCGTCGGTGAAGCCGAACTTCCAGCCGCAGCCGATGCACGTCGCGTGCGGATGCGCGGGCACGGCCAGGCCGCCCGCCTGCCGGATCTTCCGGGCGAAGCGGCCGAACGCGTTGTCGCGGGCGCGGTAGCGCCAGTCGACGAAGACACCGGGGTCGGTGCCCAGCGCCACCACGTGGCCGTTGCGCGTGGTGATCTCCTCGCCGGTGAGGATCAGCAGGTCGTCGCCCCACAGACCCTGCCACGCGCCGTGCGCGGACGTGGTGTTGTGCTCGGTCGTCGTGATCCAGTCCAGGCCCGCCGCGCGGGCCGCCGCCGCGATCTCGGCGGGGGTGCGCTTGCCGTCCGAGTAGACGCTGTGCAGATGGTTGTCGCCCCGGTACCACGTACGGCCGCGCCCTTTAGCGCGCTGCGGCGGATAAACCTGTTCCGGGGTATCGCCTGTCGGCCCGTACCGGAGCGTGACCGTCACGCTGTACTCCATGCCCTGCGGCGCGACCGTGTACGGGCCGAGCGCGACGTGCCAGGTGCCCGCCCGCACCGGGCCGGGTAGGTAACCCGGCGTCGCCTCCGCCGCGCTGATCGCGAACTCCGTGCGCGCGCCGCCCGACCAGCCGCGGAAGCCGCGCCCGCCGAGCCCCGTGCCGCGCTCGTCGAAGATCCCGATGTCGCAGGCGTTGCCCTGGGTGCCGGGCGGCACGGCGGGCTTGTCGTACGTATAGGACACGGCGAGCTCGCGGACGCCGGACGGCACTTCCACGGGCAGGTAGACGAAATCGGGGGCGCCGGTCGGCAGATGACCGGTCACACGGCGGACCTCGTCGGCGCCGGGGGCGCGGTCGGCGGCTTGGGCGAACTTCACGGGATCGAGCGTAATTGCGCCGGTAGCGCCCGCGATAGCCGCCATCTTGAGAACGTCGCGCCGTTGCATACGGACCCCCTGCGTCGGAAGTGTCGCGAGGACACCGTTGTACGCCCGGGTGGCGCGCGGGGGAACGGCTCCGGGACGGCGAGTTGCGGTCCGGCGGAGGGCGCGTGGCCCGGGTGACGGCCTCCGGCAGGGGTGTGGCGGCGGCCTGTCCGGGACAGGCCTTCCCTACGTTTCCTGCGTTCCGTGTGACGCCCCTTGGGCATACCGTGAGCGCGGCGCCCAGGGCCGTCCCTTTGCGCGGCCGCCCTCCCATGGCCGCCGTTCCCCTGTGTCGGAGGTGTTTCAGTGCGGATCGCCACCACGATTTTCCTGACCGACGAGACGATCAGCCCGGTACGGCTCGCGCGCGAGCTGGAGCAGCGCGGCTTCAACGGCCTGTATCTCCCCGAGCACACCCATATACCCGTCAGCCGCGACACCCCGGCCCCCATGGGGGAGCCGCTCGGCCGCGAATACGGCCGCTCCCTGGACCAGTTCGTGGCGCTCAGCCAGGCCGCCGCGGTCACCGAGCGCCTCACCCTGGGCTCCGGGATCACCCTGGTCGCCCAGCACGACCCCATCGACCTGGCCAAGCAGGCGGCCACCCTGGACTTCCTCTCCGGCGGCCGGTTCACGCTCGGCATCGGGTACGGCTGGAACGTGGAGGAGGCCGCCGACCACGGGGTGACATGGTCCACCCGCCGGGAGCTGGTACGGGACCGGATGGCGCTGATGCGGGCGCTCTGGGCCGCGGAACCGGAGCCCTACGAGGGCGAGTTCGCGTCCGTACGGGCCAGCCTCGCGCACCCCAAGCCGGTGACCCCGCCGCGCGGGCGCGCCGGAGCGAAGCCGCTGACCGGGCCGCGCACGCTGGTCGGCGGTGCGGCCGGGCCGAAGCTCTTCGCGCACATCGCGGAGTACGCGGACGGCTGGATGCCCATCGGCGGCGGCGGTCTGACGCAGTCGCTGCCGGTGCTGCGGCAGGCGTGGCAGGACGCGGGGCGCGAGGGGGAGGGGCCGGAGGTCGTCCCGTGCGGGGTGTTCCCCTCGGAGGGCAAGCTCGCGCACTACCGGGATCTGGGGGTGTCCGAGGTCGTGCTGGAACTGCCGTCGGCGGGGGAGGCGGAGGTGCTGCGGACCTTGGACGAGTACGCGCAGTATTTGTGACGGTGAGGGCGGTGAGGGCGGTGAGGGCGGTGAGGGCGGTGAGGGCGGTGAGGGCGGTGAGGGTGTTGCGGGCGTTGCGGGCGTTGTGCCTATGACATACGGAATCGTGCCCTCCGGGACACCTGGAGGGCACCTCCGCCTGACGTGATCAGCTCCACACAAACAGCGCGCCCATCGCCGTCTCACTGTCAGTGCCCGCTCGTATCCTCAAAAGATGACTTCGAGCGCGCAGGTACCCGACCAGGCCGCACCGACCGCCAACGCCATGCGGCGTGCGCTCAAACGGGCCCGCGACGGGGTGGCCCTGGACGTTTCCGAGGCCGCGGTGCTGCTCCAGGCGCGCGGCGACGACCTGAAGGACCTCACCGCGTCGGCGGGCCGGGTGCGCGACGCCGGCCTCCAGGCCGCGGGCCGCCCCGGCGTCATCACGTACTCGCGCAGCGTCTTCATCCCGCTCACCCGGCTCTGCCGGGACAAATGCCACTACTGCACCTTCGTCACCGTCCCCGGCAAGCTGCGCCGCGCCGGACACGGGATGTTCATGTCCCCCGACGAGGTCCTCGACATCGCCCGCCGCGGGGCCGAACTGGGCTGCAAGGAAGCGCTCATCACCCTCGGCGACAAGCCCGAGGACCGCTGGCCCGAGGCGCGCGAATGGCTGGAGGCCGAGGGATACGACGACACCATCGCGTACGTACGCGCCATGGCGATCCGCATCCTGGAGGAGACCGGACTCCTCCCGCACCTCAACCCCGGCGTCATGTCCTGGACCGACCTCCAGCGGCTCAAGCCCGTCGCCCCCTCCATGGGCATGATGCTGGAGACGACCGCCACCCGCCTGTGGTCCGAGCCCGGCGGCCCGCACTACGGCTCGCCCGACAAGGAGCCCGCCGTCCGGCTGCGCGTCCTGGAGGACGCCGGCCGCTCCAACGTGCCGTTCACCAGCGGCCTCCTGATCGGCATCGGCGAGACGTACGAGGAGCGCGCCGAATCCCTCTTCGCGCTGCGCAAGACGGCCCGCGCCTACCACGGCATCCAGGAACTCATCATCCAGAACTTCCGCGCCAAGCCGGACACCGCGATGCGCGGCATGCCGGACGCCGAGCTCTCGGACCTGATCGCCACCGTCGCCGTCGCCCGGCACATCATGGGCCCCGCCGCCTGCCTCCAGGCCCCGCCGAACCTGGTGGACTCCGAATACGCCCAGCTCATCGAGGCCGGCATCGACGACTGGGGCGGCGTCTCGCCGCTCACCCCCGACCACGTCAACCCCGAGCGCCCCTGGCCCCAGATCGACGAGCTGGCCGAGCGCTCCGCCGCCGTCGGCTTCGAGCTGCGCGAACGGCTCGCGGTCTACCCCGAGTTCATCCAGCGCGGCGAGCCCTGGCTGGACCCGCGGCTGCTCCCGCACGTACGGGCGCTGGCCGACCCCGAGACCGGCCTCGCCCGCCCGGACGCGGTGGTGGAGGGCCACCCCTGGCAGGAGCCCGACGAGGGCTTCTCGCTGGGCGCCTCCGGCCGTACGGACCTGCACCACACCATCGACACCGAGGGCCGCACCACCGACCGGCGCGACGACTTCGACGACGTGTACGGCGACTGGGAGGCGCTGCGCGAGGCGGCGGCCCCCGGCATGGTCCCCTCCCGCATCGACGCCGACGTCCGCTCCGCGCTCTCGGTCGCCGCCGACGACCCGACGCGGCTCACCGACGACGAGGCGCTGGCGCTGCTGCACGCCGACGGCCCGGCGCTGGACGCGCTCTGCCGCATCGCCGACGACCTGCGGCGCGCGACCGTCGGCGACGACGTCACGTACATCGTCACCCGCAACATCAACTTCACCAACGTCTGCTACACCGGCTGCCGGTTCTGCGCCTTCGCCCAGCGCCGCACCGACGCCGACGCGTACACCCTCTCCCTCTCGCAGGTCGCCGACCGCGCCGAGCAGGCGTGGGAGGTCGGCGCGACCGAGGTCTGCATGCAGGGCGGCATCCACCCGGACCTGCCGGGCACCGCCTACTTCGACATCGCGCGCGCCGTGAAGGAGCGCGTGCCGGGCATGCACGTGCACGCCTTCTCCCCGATGGAGATCGTCAACGGCGCGTCCCGTACGGGCATGTCGATCCGCGAGTGGCTGACCGCCGCCAAGGAGGCCGGGCTCGACTCGATCCCCGGCACCGCCGCCGAGATCCTCGACGACGAGGTCCGCTGGGTCCTGACCAAGGGCAAGCTCCCCGCCGCCACCTGGATCGAGGTCGTCAAGACGGCGCACGAGCTGGGCATCCGCTCGTCCTCCACGATGATGTACGGGCACGTGGACCAGCCGCGCCACTGGCTGGGGCACTTCCGGACGCTGGCGGAGATCCAGCGGGAGACGGGCGGTTTCACCGAGTTCGTCACCCTGCCCTTCATCCACACCAACGCCCCCGTCTACCTCGCGGGCATCGCCCGCCCCGGCCCCACGACCCGCGACAACCGCGCGGTCACGGCCATGGCCCGCGTCCTGCTGCACCCGCACATCACCAACATCCAGACCAGCTGGGTCAAGCTCGGCACGGAGGGCGCGGCCGAGATGCTCCGCTCCGGCGCGAACGACCTCGGCGGCACGCTGATGGAGGAGACCATCTCCCGGATGGCCGGTTCCTCCTACGGCTCGTACCGCTCGATCCAGGACCTCGTCGCCATCGCGGACACGGCGGGCCGGCCGTCCCGGGTCCGTACGACGATGTACGGCGAGGTGCCGGAGGAGCGGCAGGCGGCGGCGCTCGCCTCGGACGGGCACTTGCCGGAGCTCCTGCCGGTGCTGGGGGAGTAGCGGCGGTTACGGTTCCGTTGCCGGGCGCAAACTGGCTGGAAACCGACGGGTGCATAAGGTGTGCGGATGTCTTGGCCGCAAAATCCCCAAAATCCCCAACAGCCCGATCAGCCGCAGCAACCGCAGCAGCCCCCTCAGCAACCACCGCAACCCCCTGCGCAACCGCCCCAGTCTCAGCCGCAGTCGCCGCAGCAGCCACAGGGTTTCGGCCCGCCTCCGGTGTGGGGGCCGGGGGCTCCGGCGTACGGTCCTCCGGGCCAGACGCCGGGCCACGCGCCCGGCCCCGGCGGTCCCGGCGGCCCCGGCATGGGTGTTCCGGGACCCGGTGTTCCGGGACTCGGCGTCCCCGGTCCCGGCGGCCCCGGTGCTCCGGGTCCCGGTTCGCAGCCGCCCGGCCGTAACAGCAAGAAGGGGCTGCTCGCGGCGGTCGGGGCGGTGGTGGCGCTGGCGGTCATCGGCGGCGGGGTGTACCTGCTGACCAGCGGCGGCGACGACGACAAGAAGTCGGACGAGGCCAAGGACAAGCCGAAGTCGTCCGCCTCCGCGTCCCAGGACCCGGCCGGCGGCGGGAAGGGCGGCCCGTCTGGCGCGCCGTCGGGCAACCCCGCCGAGGGCGCGGGCGACAAGCCGATGGTGACGGGCTGGCAGACGCAGTTCCGCGACGAGCACCATTTCCGCTACGACGTGCCCGGCAAGGCCGAGAAGTGGCAGACCTTCTCGCCGGACCAGGCCCTCGCCTACAACGACGACCAGGGCAAGCCGATCGTCGTGATGACCGGCACGTCCAGCTACCGCGAGGGTGGCTGCGCCTCGGCCGCGAACCCCAAGGCGTTCGGCGAGGCGGGCAAGGGCCAGCTCGCCACCGTCGGCACGACCGGCGGCGGCAAGGTGGGAGCGCTCCCCGAGAACGCCCGTAACTGGGCCGGGAACTGGGGCTTCGCCGCGTACGGCGGCCCCGCCAACAAGCCGAAGATCAAGGT
>NZ_JBHVHQ010000025.1:14819-24945 GCF_042800135.1 Streptomyces sp. NPDC057654
AGGTCGGCCCCGCCAAGCCCTGGAAGCACAACGGCATCGACGGCTACACCGCCACCGCCGAGGTCACCATCGCCAACCGCGCCAGCAAGTGCGTACCGGCCACCGCCATCGTCCACAGCATCGCCCAGAAGATGCCGGACGGCACCATGCACGGCTGGGTGATCTACGCGGACCAGGGCGTCCCCAATGCCCTGACCAAGGACCAGATTTCCAAGATCATGAATACGGTCCGCCCGACGTCCTCCTGACGTCCTCCTGACGTCCGTCACCTGTTCCGGGGATACCGCCCCGGAACGGGCGACGAGTTTTCCCGCCCGCCATTTCCCCTGTTCGCGCCCGGAACTCAAGGCGCGGAATTCGGTACCCGGGATTCGAGCGATCCCCTTGGAATGGTTAGGGAAACACAACCCTCCTAACCAACCCCGCGAGGGCGGCGGACCAGGGAATATGACTTTTGGTGATCAGGTCGCCACGGAGGGCTGGGGCCGTGTACGGTGCCGCTCGTAAAGAAAGCGACCCCCGAAGGCGTTAGAGCGCCAAGCGGGGGTCTGGCCAGGAGATCGGCTGCGATCTCACCGCGAGAGATCAGGACGTAACCCCATGGCTTCATCCGACCTTAGCGCCAACGACTCCGAGGCAGACCTCCGCCCCCGGATGGCGGCAGTCGGTTACGGCAAGCACGCCGTTTCCGGCCAAGGTCCCCGCAAGGCGAGCGATTTCGCGCATCTGCCCAGGCGGGAGGCGGCCATTGCCTCGTACATCGACCGGGTGCCCGACGGTACCTGCATCTCCATCAAGGCGCTGGCCGCGCAGCTCGACTACGGGCAGTGCGCCCTCGGCACGGCGCTGCGGCGGCTGGCGCTGGAGGGGCATCTGCGGCGGTTCACGGAGCGCTTGCCGGGCGGAAAGCACGTCACCCGCACGTATTTCTCAAGGGCTCCGCGCAGCGACGCGTGGTGGGCGGCCTGCCAGCGAGGGCAGGACATGGACGAGTGGCAGGAGCCGGAGGCCAAACCCGCGTTCGTACCGGAGGCGGAGAGTGAGCCCGTGGCCGAGGTGGCCACGGAACCCGTGCCACGGGCGGAGCGCGCGTACCGGCTGCTGATGCGGCTCGGCGAGGCGGACCGTCGGCTGATGCTCTCCGCCGCCGAGTGCCGGGCGCTTCAGCCGCAGGTCGAGGAGTGGCTCAAACGCGATCTGTCCGGCCCGCACTTCACCACCCAGATGGTCTCCGGGCTGCCTCCTGTAGTGGGCGCGCCCAAGCGGTTCGTCGAGAAGCGGATCGAGATGAAGATGCCACCCGAGCGGTGGTCCCCCAGACGTACGCCGTTGGTCCTTGAGTGTGTCGTCTGCCGGACCCCCGGCCGCCCGGCCGCGCTCACAGGCGGCGTGTGCGACGGCTGTTACGGGGGAGTGGAGAGCGCTCCCGGCCCGGTGCGGTACGGGGCGGCCTCGGGCGGCCTCGCTGTGGCAAGCGGCCGGACGGGACCGGGCGGCGGCCCGGCGGTGGCGGGCGGCGCGGCTGCCTGGAGTGGTACGGCGGCGGCGACTTCGGCCAAGGCGGCCAAACCGGCCAAACCGGCCAAGGGGGCCTCGATCAAGATCGCGCGGCACCTGGTGGACTCCCTCCCGGACTCGTTCCTCCTCAACCGGGCGGTCGTGGACCCGGACGCCCTCGACCGGGAGGACCATGAACGGGTCGACGCCTACGTGCGTCAGCGCGCGTCCGACATCCGCGAGGCGATGCGCGAACACCGTGCCCGCTCCCAGTAGCGCGGCGACGGCGGCCCAGCGGCCCCGGCCCCCTACCCACCCTCGCGCTCCGTTTCGTGCTGGAGGATGCACTGCTGCCAGCGCTCCAGGGCCTCCGCCCGGTCGCCGCCGCCCTCTTGAGTGGCCGAGATGAGGGCGTCGGCGGCCATCGCCGCGAGGCGGATCGCGATGCGGGAGACGTCGCGGGCGTCCAGCGGTTTGAGGAGTTCCACCGCGCCGTCGCTGTCGTCCGCCAGGGCGCAGGCGACGACGGCCATGGTGATGCGGTCGCTCTCGAACGAGTCGGACATACCCAGAGCATGCCCAGTCGGCGGGCGGCTGATCGTCGGGGCGCGCTGTCGCCCGTACCGCGGATCGGCCGGAAGTGATCGGTGGCGGTCTATTAAAGTGCTGAGTCGGTCCGGTACCTGACAAGTACCGGGCGTACGTCGTACGGCTGACCATGACCGATGGAGCGGCCGACGTGCGCGACCGCCGGGGCGGGAACAGCCGAAAAGCGAGCCGACAGAACCAGCCGACAGAACCAGCCGAGAGAACCAGCCGAGAGAACCAGCCGACGCAAGGAGGCGAAGGCGTGAGCGCGAACGCAGCTACTGCCATATGGGGCCGCGTCGAGCAGCAGGACTTCCGCAGCCGGGTGCGCGGCGCGCTGCTCGGCGGGGCGATCGGGGACGCGCTCGGCGCGGGCATCGAGTTCAACTCCCTGGCCGACATCCGCGCGCAGCACGGCGCGGAGGGCGTCACCGACTACGTACCGGCGTACGGGCGGCGCGGGGCCGTCACCGACGACACGCAGATGACGCTGTTCACGGTGGACGGGCTGATCCGCGCGCAGGTGCGGCGCGACACCGGGGCCTGGCACCCGCCGACCGATGTGCACCGCGCCTACCTGCGGTGGGCGGCCACCCAGCGCGACTGGGGGCCCGACGAGCGGGAGCCGGACGCCGGGTGGCTCGCCCGCGAGGAGTGGCTGTACGCGCAGCGCGCGCCCGGCCGGGCCTGCCTGTCGGGGCTCGGCGACGAGACGATGGGGACGGTGGAGAAGCCGAAGAACCCGGACTCGAAGGGGTGCGGGGCCGTGATGCGGTCCGCGCCGTTCGGGCTGCTGGTCGGCTGGGAGCCGGAACTGGTCTTCCAGCTCGCCGTCGAATGCGGCGCGCAGACGCACGGGCACCCCACCGGATATCTGGCGGCGGGCGCTTTCGCCGTCATCATGCACGGGCTGGCGCGCGGTGAGTCGCTGGACGGTTCGGTGCAGCGCGCGCTGGCGCTGCTCGCCGCGCGCCCCGGCCACGAGGAGACGACGGACGCGCTGAAGCAGGCGCTCGGGGCCGTACGGCAGGGGCTGCCCTCGCCGGAGCGCGTCGAGTCGCTGGGCGAGGGGTGGACGGCCGAGGAGGCGCTGTCGATGGGCCTCTACTGCGCGCTGGTCGCCGAGGACGTACGCCATGGGCTGCTGCTCGCCGTCAACCACGGCGGCGACTCCGACTCCACGGGCTCCATCTGCGGAAATCTGCTGGGCGCGATGCACGGGGAGACGGCGCTGCCGCCGGGCTGGCTCGCGGAGCTGGAGGGCCGGGCGACCGTGCTGGAACTGGCGGACGACTTCGCGATGGAGATGACGCAGGGCGCGGCGCTGCACGGTCCGGGAGGTTCGACGCAGGCGTGGCTGGAGCGGTACCCGCGCTCGTAGCGGACTACCTGCCGCGGGCGATGGCCCAGCGCGGATCGGCGCGCCCCGGCCATGCGTCCTGTTCGTCGGCCGGCGGCCGTACGAGCGGGAGCGGGACGAACCGGCAGGCGAAGGCGAGACCGGCGTCGCCCCCGCTCGTCCATGCCAGGATTCGAGGATGGAGATGACCGACGTCACGCGTGCGACAGCGGCTGCGACTTCGGTTGCCGCATCGCTCGACCTGCCGGCCGACGACGCGATCGTTCTCCATAACTCGAACAAGCTGACACTGCGGCTGCTGCCATGCGGCGTCATCGCCCGGATCGCCCCTGCGGGGCGCGAGGCGGCACAGTTCGAAGTCGAGCTCGCTCGGCGGCTCGCCGAGGCCGGATGCCCGACGTGTCCCTTGGAGCCTCGGGCTGATCCGCGTGTGTACATGCGCGATGGCTTCGCGGTGACGCTGTGGACCTACTGCGAGCCCGTGACACCTCACACCTCGCCGGCCGACTTCGCCAAGGCGTTGGAGCAGTTGCACGCCGGTATGTGCAAGGTCGATGTGCCGAGCCCGAGGTTCACGGACCGGATCACGCAGGCGGAGGAAGTCGTCGCCGACCCGGGGCGCTCGCCGGAGCTCGCCGACGCGGACCGCGTCTTCCTCAGTGGCAGGCTGGCGGGTTTGCGACGTGCGATCGACGACCGCGGTGCCGTGGAGCAGCTGCTGCACGGCGAGCCGCATCCGGGCAATGTGCTCAGCACGAAGGACGGCCCGCTGTTCATCGACCTTGAGACGTGCTGCCGCGGACCCGTCGAGTTCGACCTCGCCCATGTTCCCGAGGCGGTCTGCGAGCACTACCCGAACGTCGATCAAGGGCTGCTGGACGAGTGCCGACAGCTCGTTCTCGCGATGGTCGCCGCGTGGCGTTGGGAGCTTGGCGATCAGTTTCCGAACGGGAAGCGATTCGGAGAAGAACTCCTGCGCGCACTGCACGACGGTCCTCCTTGGCCGACGCTCGACACGATGAACAAGCGGCAGAGCGGCCTGTAGAAGACGCCGAAGGCCAGGTGAAAGGGGCGAGGACGGCAGGCCAGGGCGGCAAGGGCCCTGGCCAAATGGTGCCGACCAGCGCGGCCAGGCCGTGCGGGAACACCCGGGCGTCCGGGCAGGGACGGACCAGCCGGTACGGGTGCGCCCTACTCCGACGCCCGCGTCACCACCGTGCGGTCCGCGCCATCAGCTTCGGGCGCAGCGGCCGCCGCCCCCGCGGCACTGTCGTCATCGGTGTTGATTTTGGCGATGACGGCGTCGCGCTCGGGCGTGGCCTCCGGCTTGAGGAAGCCGATCAGGATGAAGAGGACCAGCGATGTCGCTACCGGAGTCACGATCTGGACCTGGAGCGAGAGGCCGTCGATGCCGTAGTTCGTCAGCCAGAAACCGAAGAGGCCCACGGCCCAGCTGACCAGGGCGGCTGTCGGGCCGGATTTACGGAAGGGGCGCAGGAGCCCCAGCATGAAGGGGATCGCGATCGGGCCCATCAGGCCGGCGACCCACTTGATGACGACCGTGATGATGTCCTTGAAGGCGGGCGAGTTGACCTGGGTCGCGATGGCCATGGACAGGGCCAGGAACGACACCGTCGTCACGCGCGCCGCGATCAGCCCGGAGCGTGACGTCCACTGGCGCGCCCTGCGGGAGAGCACCGGCGCGATGTCGCGGGTGAAGACGGCGGCGATGGCGTTGGCGTCGGAGGAGCACATGGCCATCGTGTGCGAGAAGAAGCCGACGACGACCAGGCCCAGCAGGCCGTGCGGCAGCAGCTGTTCGGTGAGCAGCGCGTAGGAGTCCGAGGCGTCCGGCTTCTTGGCGTGGACCAGGAGCGGCGCCACCCACATCGGGAAGAAGAGCACCACCGGCCACACGAGCCACAGCGCCGCCGACAGCCACGCGGAGCGCCTGGCGGCGTGGGCGCTGGAGGTGGCCATGTAGCGCTGCGCCTGGTTCCACATGCCGCCGTTGTACTCGAAGGTCTTGATGAAGAGGTACGCGAGCAGGAACGTCACCGTGTACGGGCCGGCGGTCGGGTGTGTGTGGCCGGCCGGGAGCTTGTCCCATACGTTCCACAGCCCGCTGATCCCGCCGATCTTCGTCAGCACGGTGACCAGCATCGCCACCCCGGCCAGCAACTGGATGACGAACTGGCCCAGTTCGGTGAGCGCGTCCGCCCACAGGCCGCCGACCGTGCAGTAGACGGCCGTGATGACGCCGGTGATGAGGATGCCCTGGTTGAGGGAGGCCCCGGTGAAGACGGACAGCAGCGTCGCGATGGCGGCCCACTTGGCGCCCACGTCCACGATCTTCAGCAGCACGCCCGACCAGGCGAGCGCCTGCTGCGTGGGCAGGTTGTAGCGGTTCTTGAGGTATTCGAGCGGCGAGGCGACGTGCAGCCGCGAGCGCAGCCGGTTGAGGCGGGGCGCGAAGAGGTTGGCCCCGATGGCGATGCCGACGGCGATCGGGAGCGACCAGGTGACGAAGGACGTGATGCCGTACGTATAGGAGATGCCCGCGTATCCGGTGAACATCACGGCGCTGTAGCCGGACATGTGGTGCGAGATGCCGGACAGCCACCACGGCATCTTGCCGCCGGCGGTGAAGAAGTCGCTCACGTCGCCCACGCGCTTGTGGGACCAGACGCCGATCGCCACCATCACGCCGAAGTAGCCGATGAGTACGGCCCAGTCGAAACTGTTCATGCCCCCTCCAGGGGTCCGCCTTGTGAACGGGAGCGCGCTTCGTCAGTACGTCCGTACAGGCGGTGTCCCCCTGCGGGAGCGGGGACTTCCGGGATTGAACCGCTTGTCCCGGCGGCCGGTCAAGAGTGTTCGCGGTCAGGGATATGAACAGCAATCAGAAAGCAGAACGATTTTGCGCGTTCTTGACTCACTGGGGCGTTGTCCCGGACGTGACCCCGGCCACACGATGGGCGGGCACTTCGTCAGTGGGCATCCGTCAACCGGCCGACCGCACAGCGGCGTTACGGCCGTCCCGTGAAGCGAAAGGGGCTGCTGATTGTCAGTCGGGTTGCCAGTTGGGTTGTCGGTCGGGTTGTCAGTTCGGGAAGTCGTCAGCGCATCAGTTCGCCGGCGTTGACCAGCAGCGACTGGCCGGTGATCGCGCGCGCCCGGTCGGACGCCAGGAACGCGGCGGCCTCCGCCACGTCCCCGTCCGTCGCCAGCTCCGGCAGCGCCATACGGCCGGCCAGCCGGCGCAGCACATCGGCCTCCGGGACGCCTTCCGTGCGCGCCGTGTACTGCACGTACGCCCGTACCGGCGGGCCCCACATCCAGCCGGGCTGCACGGTGTTCACCCGTATCCGGTGCGGCCCCAGCTCGCGCGCGAGCGAGTACATGGCCGAGACGAGCCCGCCCTTCGAGGCGGCGTACGCGGCCTGCCGCACCTCGGTGGGGGCTGCGACCGAGGACTGGGTGCCGATCAGCACGACCGAGCCGCCGCGCTCCTTCAGCGCGGGCAGGCAGGCGCGGGTCATGCGCAGCGCGCCGAGCAGGTTCACGTCGAGCACGCGCTGCCAGGTCTCGAAGTCGGCGTCCTCCAGCCCGCCGAAGTGGCTGTCGAAGGCCGCGACGTTCACGACGGCGTCGATCGCGCCGAACCGTTCCACGGCGAGCGCCGCGAGCGCCGCGCACTGCTCCTCGTCCGCGACGTCCGTCGCCCGCCACGCGCTGCGCAGGCCGTCCGGGTCCAGCTCGTCCGCGCATTTGGCCAGCTGGGACTCCGTGCGCGCGCCGAGCGTGACACTCGCGCCGTCGCGCAGGCAGGCCGCCGCCACCTGGTGGCCGAGTCCGGCGCCGACGCCGCAGATCACGACGGACTTCCCGCTCAGTGGCATGGGGTGCCTCCCGACTCGCCGGTTCGCGACGCGCTATGTGACGGTCAGTCAGATTAGAGGTTCCGGCGCGAAATTGGCAGAGGGCGTCACTCCCGGATCGTCCTGCGCCGGCCATCCCCATCTGACGGCGCATCAGCTATAGCTGTGCCATGACAGACGACACCCGCGCAGACGGCAACCGCGCCGACGACACCCACACAGACGACGCCCACGGCGACCTCTACGGACAGCTCGCCGCCACCGGCCCGTACGGCGTACGCCCCGGGCACGCGCTGATCACCATGGTCGAGCCGCACCCGGGCCACGAACACGCCTACAACCGCTGGTACGAGGACGACCACTACATCGCCGGGGCGATGGCCATGCCCTGGATCTACGCGGGCCGCCGCTGGGTCGCCACCCGCGATCTCCAGCTCCTGCGCTACCCGAGCGAATCGGCCGTCGCGTCCCCCGTCACCGCCGGCTGCTACCTCTCCACCTACTGGATCACCGAGGGCCGCTACGACGACCACATGCGGTGGACCGTCGGCATCAACAAGCGGCTGAACCGCGACGGCCGCGTGCACCAGGACCGTACGCACGTCTTCACGGCCTTCCAGGACCACGAGGCGACCGTCTACCGCGACGGCGCGCACGGGCCGCGGGACTTCCACGCGCTCGACCACCCCTACGCCGGGCTCGTCCTGGAGGTCATCGACACGGCCGACGCCGGACAGCGAGCCGGGCTCCTGCGGTGGCTGGCCGACGACCACCTGCCGAAGCGGCTCGCCGGGTCCCCGGCCGCGATGGCGACCGTCTTCCGGCCGACGCCGCTGCCCGGCGACCGGATGTCGTACGTGAAGCAGGTCGAGGGCGTCGACACCCGGCTGACCGTGCTGTGGTTCCTGGAGCGCGACCCGCGCGACTGCTGGGCCGGGCACTTCGACTCGCTGGGCGCGGAGGCGGCTGCGGCCGGGCTCGGGGCGCGGGTGGAACTGGTCGCGCCCTTCATGCCGACCGTTCCCGGCACGGACCGGTACGTGGACCAGCTCCGATAGCCGTACGGGCGCGAGTTACGGCGTACGGGCGTGAGTTACGGCCTACACGTGTGAGTCAGGCGTACGCGCGCGGGTTGCGACTTACGCGCGTGAGGCCGGCTGCGCGGTGTACGTACGCGCACCTGGCCGTGGACGCGGCCGAGCCCCCTCGGCCGGGACGGCGTGCCAGTCGAGAGGGCTCCATGCGGTGCTGCGGATCGCTGTTGTGCGTTTCTATCGCGGAATCGTCGTGCCGCGGTGCCGCTGGTGGGCGGGGCCGACGATCAGAGGTTGTACGTTCCTTCGCCCACGGTGCCGAGGAAGGCGGACCACGCCTCGGAGGTGAAGGTGAGGACGGGGCCCTGCGGGTCCTTCGAGTCGCGGACGTCGATGGACCGGGGCAGGGGGGTCGCCACCTCCACGCAGTTGCCGTTCACACCGGAGTAGGAGGACTTCCGCCACATGGGCTGGGCGCTGTGCGACTGCTTCATGTTCACTCCGCGAAATTGCAGTTCGGCGAGAAGCTGTCGCTTCTCAAGGTGCAGACGACGCTACGCCGCAACATCGCAGGAGTGCAGAGCAGTTCACCCGACCGGATGGCATATGTCAGCGGGGTCTTCCATGTATCCGATATGAGGGTGTACCTTACGGCCCCTTCGCCCGCCGGGCCCTTGGGAGGCCCCTCGTGGGGCGTGTGGGGCCCTCAGAGCGCGTACTCCTTGATCACGTCCTGGATGAATTTCCGGGTCTCGTCCGCGTTCAGCGCCTGCGCCCGCAGGTGCTCGTACATCACCCCGTACTTCTGTACGTCCGAGTGCTTCTCCAGGTAGAGGTCGCTGGTCACGCCCTCGATGTAGACGGTCGTCGAGTCCGAGGGATCGTCGAATTCGAGGACGGAGAACGTGCCCGTCATGCCGGGGTGCGAGCCGACGGAGTACGGGAGGATCTGGAGCGTCACATGCGGCATGTGGCTCAGTTCGATCAGCCGCTCCAACTGCTCGCGCATCGTCTGCCGGTCGCCGACGACCCGCCGCAGCGCCGACTCGTCGAGGACGGCCCAGAAGCGCAGCGGCTTCTCCGGTGCGTGCAGCCGGTCCTGGCGGCGCAGCCGCACGCCGACCCGGTTCTCGACGTCGTCCATCGACGCCTCGGGCCACATGCCGCGGATCACCGACTCCGCGTACTGCGGGGTCTGGAGCAGGCCGGGCACGATGAGCGACTCGTAGTTGCGCACCGAGACCGCGTCCGACTCCAGCCCGATGTAGACGCTGTAGGTGGGGGAGAGCGTGCCGAACGCGTGCCACCAGCCCTGCTGCCGGGACTCCTTGGCCATTTGCATCAGCGACTCGACCAGGTGCTGGTCCTGCACCTCGTAGACCCCGCACAGGTCGCGCACATCGCGCTGGCTGATGCTGCGGCGGCCGTTCTCAAGACGGCTGATCTTCGACTGGGAGACCAGCAGGCGGTCGGCGACCTCCTCCGCCGTCATGCCCTTCTCCTCGCGGAGCCTGCGCAGCTCCTGGCCCAACCGGCGTCGGCGGACGGTGGGATTGACACTGGACGCCACGGGGACGCACCTCCGGCTCCGTACTGCTGTTATCTCCTGCTGCTGTTATCTCCTGTTCGGCAGCCTGCCACCACTCGCCGCCGCCGCGCTAGAAAATGGCCACACGGAGTGCGGGTGCGGTACCTGCGCGTACACGCTCGCGCATACGCGCGCGGGGTGGCGGGTCGGCCGTCGTCCGGGGCGGCCGGCCCACCAC
>NZ_JBHVHQ010000026.1:0-24861 GCF_042800135.1 Streptomyces sp. NPDC057654
ATGGCGGCGTTGGCGGCGATGGCCTCGTCGACGGCCGTGCCCAGCGCGCCCTCGTCGGAGACGACCGCGAGGCCGCGCTTCTCGACGACCTCGTCCGGTGTGCCCTCGCCCGCGAGGACGCCCTCGATGGTCTGGCGGGCCAGCTTGTCGTTGAGGGAGCCCTCGGCGACCAGTGCGCAGACCCGCGCGACCTGGGCGGGGGTGATCGGCAGGGCGGCGAGGTCGACGCCGTCCTCGTTGGAGCGGCGGGCGAGCTCGCCCATCCACCACTTGCGGGCCTGGTCGGCCGGTGCGCCCGCCTCGATCGTCTGGACGATCGGGTCCACCGCGCCCGCGTTGAGGATCGACTGCATGTCGTGCTCGGAGACGCCCCACTCCTCGCGCAGCCGGTTGCGGCGCAGACGCGGCAGCTCGGGCAGCGTGGCCCGCAGCTTCTCCACCCATTCGCGGGCGGGGGCCACGGGGACGAGGTCGGGCTCCGGGAAGTACCGGTAGTCCTCGGCGTTGTCCTTGATGCGGCCGGCGGTGGTGGAGCCGTCCTCCTCGTGGAAGTGCCGGGTCTCCTGCACGATGGTGCCGCCCGAGGACAGCACGGCCGCGTGCCGCTGGATCTCGTAGCGGGCGGCGCGCTCGACGGAGCGCAGGGAGTTGACGTTCTTCGTCTCGCTGCGCGTACCGAACTTCTCCACGCCCTGGGGGCGCAGCGACAGGTTCACGTCGCAGCGCATCTGGCCCTGCTCCATGCGCGCCTCGGAGACGCCGAGCGCCTTGATGAGCTCGCGCAGCTCGGCCACGTACGCCTTGGCGACCTCGGGCGCGCGCTCGCCGGCGCCCTCGATCGGCTTGGTGACGATCTCGATGAGCGGGATGCCGGCCCGGTTGTAGTCGAGCAGCGAGTGGGACGCGCCCTGGATGCGGCCGGTGGCGCCGCCCACGTGGGTGGACTTGCCGGTGTCCTCCTCCATGTGGGCACGCTCGATCTGCACGCGGAAGACCTCGCCGTCCTCCAGCTGGACGTCCAGATAGCCGTTGAAGGCGATCGGCTCGTCGTACTGGGAGGTCTGGAAGTTCTTCGGCATGTCCGGATAGAAGTAGTTCTTCCGGGCGAAGCGGCACCACTCGGCGATCTCGCAGTGCAGCGCGAGGCCGATCTTGATGGCGGACTCGACGCCGATCTCGTTGACGACCGGCAGCGCGCCGGGGAGGCCGAGACAGGTCGGGCAGGTCTGGCTGTTGGCGTCCTGCTTCAGCTCGGTGGAGCAGCCGCAGAACATCTTGGTCTTGGTGCCGAGCTCGACGTGCACCTCAAGCCCCATGACGGGGTCGTAGGCGGCCAGCGCGTCGTCGTACGGCACCAGGTCGGTGACAGTCACGGAAAACTAACCTCTCAGCCCTGCAGGACGTCGTCGTCGCCCATGCGGCGCAGCTCGCGGACGAGCAGGGCGACACCGGTGGCGATGGCGGCGGCCGAGACCACCGCGTCGATCAGCTGGAGCGTGTCCTGCTCGAAGCGGGCCTTCTTGGCCTGCTTCGCGACGCTGATCGCGCCGAAGAGCGTGGTGCCGATGGACAGGTACGTGCCGGGCCTGGACTTCTTGAAGCCCTTGGCCTTTTCGAGCTTTCCACTCATAGCGACGGTGCCTCCTCAAGCAGCGGGTGTCCCCAACGTGCCTCGAAGGCGGCCTCCACGGCCGCTCCGACACGGTAGAGCCGGTCATCGGCCATGGCGGGGGCGATGATCTGGAGTCCGACCGGCAGCCCGTCCTCGGGCGCCAGTCCGCAGGGCAGCGACATGGCCGCGTTGCCCGCCATGTTGGTCGGGATGGTGCACAGGTCGGCCAGGTACATCGCCATGGGGTCGTCCGACCGCTCCCCGATGGGGAAGGCGGTGGTCGGCGTGGTCGGCGAGATCAGCACGTCCACGGACTCGAAGGCACGCTCGAAGTCGCGCGTGATGAGCGTGCGGACCTTCTGCGCGGAGCCGTAGTACGCGTCGTAGTAGCCGGAGCTGAGCGCGTACGTGCCGAGGATGACGCGGCGCTTGACCTCGTCGCCGAACCCGGCCTCGCGGGTCAGCGCGGTGACGTCCTCCGCCGACTTCGTACCGTCGTCGCCGACCCGCAGGCCGTAGCGCATGGCGTCGAAGCGGGCCAGGTTGGAGGAGCACTCGGACGGCGCGATCAGGTAGTACGCGGCGAGGGCCTTGTCGAAGGACGGGCAGGAGATCTCCACGACCTCCGCGCCGAGCTCGCGCAGCAGTTCCACGGACTCGTTGAACCGCTGCATGACGCCGGCCTGGTAGCCCTCGCCCGCGAACTCCTTGACGACGCCGACGCGCATGCCCTTCACGTCGCCGTTGCGCGCCGCCTCGACGACGGGCGGGACCGGGGCGTCGATGGACGTCGAGTCGAGCGGGTCGTGCCCGGCGATGGCCTCGTGCAGCAGGGCCGCGTCCAGGACCGTACGGGCGCAGGGTCCGCCCTGGTCGAGGGAGGACGAGAAGGCGACCATGCCGTAGCGGGAGACGCCGCCGTAGGTGGGCTTGACGCCGACGGTGCCGGTGACGGCGGCCGGCTGGCGGATGGAGCCGCCGGTGTCGGTGCCGATGGCGAGCGGGGCCTCGTACGAGGCGATGGCCGCGGACGAGCCGCCGCCGGAGCCGCCGGGGATGCGGGTGAGGTCCCAGGGGTTGCCGGTGGGGCCGTACGCGCTGTTCTCGGTGGAGGACCCCATGGCGAACTCGTCCATGTTGGTCTTGCCGAGGATGACGATGTCGGCTTCCTTGAGGCGCCGGGTGACCGTCGCGTCGTACGGCGGAATCCACCCTTCGAGGATCTTGGAGCCGACGGTGGTCGGGATCCCCTTGGTGGTGAAGATGTCCTTGAGCGCGAGCGGCACGCCGGCCAGCGGGCCGAGCTTCTCGCCGGCCGCGCGCTTCTCGTCCACGCGGCGGGCCTGCGCGAGCGCGCCGTCCCGGTCCACGTGCAGGAAGGCGTGCACCTTCTCGTCGACGGCCTCGATGCGGGCCAGATGGGCCTCGGTGACGGCGACGGCGGTCACCTCGCCCGAGGCGATCTTCTCTGCGGTCTCGGCGGCGGTGAGCCTGGTGAGATCGGTCATGTCAGTCCTCCCCCAGGATCTGCGGCACCTTGAAACGCTGCTGCTCCTGGGCCGGGGCGCCGGAAAGCGCCTCCTGCGGGGTCAGCGACGGACGGACCTCGTCCGGTCGCATGACGTTGGTCAGCGGCAGCGGGTGGGACGTCGGCGGTACGTCCTCGTCGGCCACATCGGAGACGCGGGCGACCGCGCCGATGATGTCGTCGAGCTGTCCGGCGAAGTGGTCGAGCTCTTCGTCCTTGAGCTCCAGACGCGCCAGCCGAGCGAGGTGGGCGACCTCCTCGCGCGTGATGCCAGGCATGCAGCGATCCTCAGGGTGAGTGTGTAGGTTTCGGGCCCAATCCTATGGCTCCGGACGCGGTGCCCGCGAAACCCTTTCTCCGGCCCCGGCCCGAGTCCGCCGAAGGACGCCGTGGTAGGGGGCTCGGCGACCGCGTTATGGCCTCGCCGACCGTCCTCATACGGGCTCGGTCCCCGGCCTTTCTCGCACGGGCTTGCCGACTGTCCTCGTACGGGCTCGGTCCCCGGCCGCATACGCTCGCGTACGGGCTCCGGCTCGCGCTCGTACGCCCCGTGCCGACCGCGGTGCTGCCTCACCGCCCGCAGGGCTAGAGCATCGGCCGCCGCGACGCCGTCCCCGCCTCTGCCCCCGGCGCCGGCGCCGTGGCCGGGGGCATCGAGGGTTCGGCCCGCGGCGCGGGCGCGGCGGCGGGTGGCGGGGGTTCGCCCTCGCGGTGCCAGCCGCTCTTGCTGCGCAGCCGCAGCCAGGCGGTGGTCTCGTCCGGCGGCATCGCTGCGGCGACCAGCCAGCCCTGCACCGCGTCGCAGCCCAGGTCGCGCAGCCGCTCCCAGGTCTCGTCGTCCTCGACGCCCTCGGCCACGACGAGGAGGCCGAGGGAGTGGGCGAGGTCGAGGGTGCAGCGGACGATCTCGGCGTCCTCGGTGTCGACGACGAGCCGGGCCACGAAGGACCGGTCGATCTTCAGCTCGCTCACCGGGAGCCTGCGCAGGTGCACGAGCGAGGAGTAGCCGGTGCCGAAGTCGTCGAGGGACATCTTCACGCCGTGGCCCGTGAGCCCCGCGAGGGTGTCGGCGGCCCGCTGGGGGTCCTCCAGCAGGACGTGTTCGGTTATCTCCAGTTGCAGCGACCCGGGCGGCACCCCGTGCCGGGCGAGGCGGGCGGCGACGGCTCCGGCGAAGCCGGGTGAGTGAACGTCACGCGGGGAGACGTTGACGGCGACGGGCACCTCCAGCCCCATGGCCCGCCACTTGGCGACCTGTCCGAGGGCGGTCTCCAGGACGTACTCGGTGAGCCGGGGCATCAGGCCGGAGGACTCGGCTATCGCGATGAACTCGTCCGGGGGCACCCGGCCGCGGTCGGGGTGCACCCAGCGCACGAGCGCTTCGAGCCCGGCGACGTGGCCGTCGAAGCCGACTTTCGGCTGGTAGTGCAGCTCGACCTCGCCCGCGTCGAGGGCGCGCCGCAGGTCGCCCAGCAGCCCCAGCCGGTCGGGGGTGTTGCCGTCGCGGCGGGCCTCGTAGACCTCGACGCCGCTGCGGTCCCGCTTGGCCTGGTACATGGCGACGTCGGCGCGGCGCAGCAGACCTTCCGCGTCGAGGGCGTGGTCGGGGTAGACGGCGACGCCCGCGCTGGCTTCGAGGACGAGGGTGAGGCCGTCGAGGTCGAGAGGGGTGCTGAGGCCGGCTACGAGCGAACGGGCCACGCGCTGCGCGCTGGTGAGCGAGTCGGCGGTGGGCAGCAGCACCGCGAACTCGTCGCCGCCGAGCCGGGCGGCCTCCGCGCCGCGCGGCAGGGCGAGCCGGAGCCGGTCGGCGATCTGGAGCAGCAGCCGGTCCCCGGCGAGGTGGCCGAGGGTGTCGTTGACGGAGCGGAAGCGGTCGAGGTCGATGAGGACGAGGGCGGTGCGGACGCCGTCGCGCTGGGCCTCGTCCAGGGCGGACCAGGTGCGCTGGAGCAGCCGTTGGCGGTTGGGGAGGCCGGTGAGCGGGTCGCGCAGCTGCTCCTCGGCGCGGGCGCGGGCGATCCACAGGGTGGAGTCGAGGGCGATGAGGGGGACGGCGAAGAGCGGGAGGACGATGGGTTCGCTGACGGCGACGACGGCGATGAGCGGGGCGAGGCCGAGCAGCGCGACGCCGATGAGGGCCTGCCGGACGAGGGCGGCGCGGGCGACGGTGGGCAGGCCGGCGCGGCGCGGGGCCATGCAGTACCAGAGCAGGAGGCGGGTGACGACGAGGTAGGCGAAGGCGGCGAGGGCGATCTTCGGGGCGGTCGCCGCGTTCCATTCGTCGGGCCGCCAGGGCGTCTCCACGGTGGGGACGGTGGAGAACGCGGCGAGGGTCAGCGCGGCGGCGCCGATGCCCAGGATGTCGACGGCGCTGTGCAGCGCCGCTTGTCGCCAGCGGTGTCTGCGGGCGGCGGCGACGAGCGCGACCACGGCGAGGCTGATGAGGACGGCGGGCAGCCAGCCGTAGAGCAGCAGGACCGCGAGGGTGAGGGCGGCTCCGGAGCCGGTGCCGCCCCACCAGCGGTCGCGGCCTAATGCGACGAGGTGGCCGACGATGATGCCGGTGAGGGCGGCGAGCCCCCAGCCGACGGTGGCGCCGGGGAAGAGCGCCCGCCCGGCGTCGAGTGTCCGGTAGGCCGCGATGACGAGTGCGATCACGGCCAGGGCGACCGCTGACGTCGGCAGCGCCGGCAGGGCCAGCCGGCGCAGCCGTGACGCCGGTTCGGCGCTGTCGGTGGGTTTCATGCCCGTCCCTCTCACAGCCTTCGATGCCCGCGCCACGGCAGGCGCACATCTCAACAGTAGGCCGCAGAGGGTTGCGGCGGGCCGCGATCGGCTACGGTTTCCCGATTGCGGCCTGGCCATCCGCAACCCTCTGGTATGCGCTCTAGGGGTGATGCCCGCTGACTATGCCGGGACTCCTGATCGGACTGTGCGGTCGGACTGCTCGCCCGGACTATCCGGGCGGACTATTCGGGCGGAGTCACGGCCGCTTCGCGCGCTGCGTCCGGACCCTGTTCGAGGAGTACGGCGAAGCCGTCCTCCTCCAGTACCGGCACCTTCACCTGCATCGCTTTGTCATATTTGGATCCGGGGTTATCGCCGACGACCACGAAATCGGTCTTCTTCGAAACCGAACCGGTCACCTTCGCCCCCCGGCTCTGTAGCGCCTCCTTAGCGCCGTCCCGCGTGTACGACTGGAGCGTTCCGGTGACGACGACGGTCAGGCCCTCCAGCGGCCGCGGACCCTCATCGTCTCCCGCCTCCTCCTCCATGCGTACCCCCGCGGCGCGCCACTTCTCCACAATCGCGCCATGCCAGTCCTCCGCGAACCACTGCTTCACGGACGCGGCGATGGTCGGGCCCACGCCCTCGGTGGCCGCCAGCTCCTCCTCGGTCGCCTCCGCGATCCGCTCCAGCGACCGGAACGCGCGGGCCAGCGCCTCCGCCGCGACCGGCCCCACATGCCGGATCGACAGCCCCGTGATGATCCTGGCCAGCGGCCTTTCCCGCGCGGCCTGGATGTTCTCCAGCATCGACAGGGTGTTCTTCTTCGGCTCGCCCTTCTGGTTGGCGAAGAACGTGACGATCTTCTCCTCGCCCGTCTCCGGGTCGCGCTTGGGCAGTCCGCTGTCCGGGTCGAGCACATACGACTTGATGGGGAGCAGCTCCTCGACGGTGAGGTCGAAGAGGTCGCCCTCGTCCTTCAGCGGCGGCTCGGCGGGCTCCAGCGGCTGGGTCAGCGCGGTGGCCGCCACATAGCCGAAATTCTCGATGTCCAGGCTCTTGCGGCCCGCGAGATAGAAGATCCGCTCCCGCAACTGGGCAGGGCAGGAACGGGCGTTGGGGCAGCGGAGGTCGATGTCGCCCTCCTTGGCGGGGCGCAGCGCCGTACCGCAGTCCGGGCACTCGGCCGGCATCGCGAACTCCCGCTCGCTGCCGTCGCGCAGGTCCACGACGGGCCCCAGAATCTCGGGGATCACGTCGCCCGCCTTGCGCAGCACCACCGTGTCGCCGATCAGGACGCCCTTGGCCTTGACCACGTCCTGGTTGTGCAATGTCGCGAACTCGACCTCGGAGCCCGCGACCGTGACCGGCTCCACCACCGCGTACGGGGTGACGCGGCCGGTGCGGCCGACGCCGACGCGGATGTCGACCAGCTTGGTGTTGACCTCCTCCGGCGCGTACTTCCAGGCGATGGCCCAGCGCGGGGCGCGCGACGTGGAGCCCAGCCGCCCCTGGAGGGGGATCTCGTCGAGCTTGACGACCACGCCGTCGATCTCGTGCTCCATCGAGTGCCGGGTCTCGGTGTCGCCGAAGCGCGCGATGAACTTCCGCACGCCGTCCAGCGAGTCGACCACCTGGTTGTGCTTGGCGGTCGGCAGCCCCCACTCGCGCAGCAGGTCGTAGGCGTGCGACTGGCAGTCGATGTCGAAACCCTCGCGCGCGCCGATGCCGTGCACCACCATGTGCAGCGGCCGGGTCGCGGTGATCTTCGGGTCCTTCTGGCGCAGCGAACCGGCCGCCGCGTTGCGCGGGTTGGCGAACGGCGGCTTGCCGGCCTCCACCAGCCGGGCGTTGAGCTCCTCGAACTTCTCCATCGGGAAGAAGACCTCGCCGCGCACCTCGACCAGCGCCGGGACCCGCTCCCCCTCCAGCCGGTGCGGGATCTCGTCGATCGTGCGGACGTTGGGGGTGATGTCCTCGCCGGTGCGGCCGTCCCCGCGGGTGGCGGCGCGGGTCAGCCGGCCGTGCTCGTACGTGAGGTTCACGGCAAGGCCGTCGACCTTCAGCTCGCACAGGAAGTGGTACGGGGTCCCCTCCCCCACGTCCTTGGCGACGCGCTCGGCCCAGGCCGCCAGCTCCTCGTCGTCGAACGCGTTGTCCAGGGAGAGCATGCGCTCGCGGTGCTCGACGGTGGCGAAGTCGGTCTCGTAGGCGCCCGCGACCTTCTGCGTGGGCGAGTCCGGGGTCCGCAGCTGCGGATGCTCCTCCTCCAGCGCCTCCAGGGAGCGCAGCAGCTTGTCGAACTCGGCGTCGCTGACGACCGGGGCGTCCCGCACGTAGTACCGGAAGCGGTGATCCTCGATCTGCTCAGCGAGCCGCGCGTGCTTCTCCCGCGCCTCCGCGGGCACCGCTGCGTCCTGTTCGCCTGCCACCGTCTCGTCCTCCCGTTGCTCCAAGAGCGCCGTCACTCAGGGTTGTCCGCGAGCGATCTCGCCGCCTTGACGCAGTGTGCGAGGGCCGTACGGGCATATGCGGGCGAAGCGCCCGCGAGCCCGCACGCGGGGGTGACCACGACGGACTCCGCGAGAGTCCCCGGTGCCAGCCCCAGCCTGCGCCACAGCGTCCTGACACCCATGACGCTACCGGCAGGGTCTGACAATGCGCCGTCGATGCCTGGCACCACGCCCGTGAACAGCGCCGTCCCGCCTTCCACAGCCTCACCGATCGCCTCCTCCTCACGCTCGGTGAGCAGCGAGAAATCGAACGACACGCCCGCGGCGCCGGCCCGCCGCAGCAGGGCGAACGGCACGTTCGGCGCGCACGAGTGGACCACGACCGGAGCGCCCCCGGCGACGGCCACCACATCCCGCAGCGCGCCCTCCACCACGCTCCGGTCCACGGCCCGGTGCGTGCGGTAGCCGCTGGCCGTACGGACCTGGCCGGTCAGCACCGCGGTGAGCGACGGCTCGTCCAGCTGAAGCACGACGCGGGCCCCCGGCACCCGGCGCCGCACCTCCGCGAGATGCGCCCGCAGCCCCTCGGCGAGCGACGCGGTCAGGTCCCGGCACGCCCCCGGATCGCGCAGCGCCGCCTCGCCGCCGCGCGTCTCCAGGGCGGCGGCCAGCGTCCACGGGCCGACGGCCGACACCTTCAGCGGACCCTCGTACCCCTGGGTGAACTCCTCCAGCGCGTCGAGGTCCTCGCCCAGCCACGACACCGCCCGCCGGGTGTCCCGCCCCGGCCGGTCGCTGATCCGCCACCCGCTGGGCTCGACGTGCGCGTACACCTCCACGAGCAGCCCCGCGGTCCGCCCGATCATGTCCGCGCCGGGCCCCCGCGCGGGCAGCTCCGGCAGATAGGGGAACGCCTCCAGCGATCCGGTGACGGTCTTCGCGGCCTCCCGCGCGTCGCCGCCGGGCATCGACCCGACACCGGTCGCCACGCCCGCGGCCCAGCTCTTCTCGCTCTTCTCACTCACCCCGGAAGGGTACGAGAGTACGAGCACTCGGGAACCGCGACCGTCCGGGCGGAGTCTCCGTCCCAGAAACCGGAGGTGTGTGCCATGTCTTTTCTGTCCAGCGCACTCGTGCTCGCCATCCCCGCGCTGATGGCCTGCCTCGCGCTCTACGGCATCGGCAGGGTGGCCGAACGGCGGCGCCGCCTCACCACCTTGTGGCGCACGGGCCTGACCGCCCAAGGCCGCTGCCTGCGCGCGTACGCGACCTCACGCGGCGGCGACAGCGGGTCGGCCGTCCTGCACCACGTGTACGAGTACCGGACCCGCGACGGCCGCCCCGTCCGCTTCGAGGAGACGGGCAGCCCGGCCACGGTGATGGCGGGCGACACCCTCACCGTCCGCTATTTACCCGACCAGCCGGAGCAGGCGACCGCCCTCCAGCCGGACAACTCCGGGATGCTGCGCGCGGCGGCGGCGTCCATGGCCGTCCTCACCGCACTCCTCGCGGTCATCGTGTGCTTCCTGGCGGTGTACGTGGCGGTGTTCATGTAGCGCGTGCACACCCGCTCACGCGTACGCACCCACTCACGCGTACACACCCGTTCAAGGGCACGCCCCCGCTCAAGGGCACGCCCCCGCTCAAGGGCACAGCGCCTCAGCGCCCCGGGCGCACCGTGATGTCGTTGATCTCCGCGTCCCGCGGCAGGTCGATCGAGAGGAGGATCGTCTTGGCGATCGACTCCGGGTCGATCCAGCGCTCGGCGTCGTACTCCTTGCCCTCCTGCTGGTGCACCTTCTCCTGCATCGCGGTGGCGGTGCGGCCCGGGTAGACGGAGGTGACGCGCACGCCGTTGCCGTGCTCCTCGGCGCGGAGCGAGTCGGCGAGGGCCTTGAGGCCGTGCTTGCTCGCGGCGTAGGCGCCCCACTGGGGGCCCGCGCTGAGGCCGGCGCCGGAGTTGACGAAGAGGACGTGGCCCTTGGCGATGCGCAGCTGGGGCAGGAACAGCCGGGTCAGCTCGGCCGGGGAGACGAGGTTCGCGGCGAGCTGGCGGTTCCATGCCTTCGTGCTCAGCTCGCCGATGCCGCCGAGGTCCACGACGCCCGCGATGTGCAGCAGCGTGTCGACGCGGTCGGGGACGGACTGCTGGCTCAGTGCCCAGGAGAGCCGGTCGGGGTTGCCCAGGTCGGCGACGAGGGTGCGGGCGCCGGGGAAGCGCTCCGCGAGCTCCTTGGCCCGCCCCGCGTCGCGCGCGAACAGGAACAGCTCGTCGCCGCGCGCCAGCAGCTTCTCGACGACGGCCGCCCCGATGCCCGAGCCGGCCCCAGTGATCATGTGCGTACTCATGGGACCCAGCTTGCCTTACGGGTCCTACTGGACTCCGGCCGACTCTTCGAGGTATGCCATGGTCCCGACGCCGTCCTCTGCGAAGAAGACCAGCTCCGACAGCGGGACCGGCAGGAAGCCCTCTTCCTCCATCCGCTGGAACTGCTGCTTCAACCCGTCGTAGAAGCCCGCGGCGTTCAGCAGCACCACCGGCTTGGTGTGCATCCCGTGCTTCTTCAGCTCCAGGATCTCGGTCGCCTCGTCGAGCGTGCCCGTGCCGCCCACCATGATCACGATCGCGTCCGCGCGCGCCAGCAGCAGCGCCTTGCGCTCCGCGAGGTCCTTGGTGACGATCATCTCGTCCGCGTTGGTGCGCGCCTTGGCGGCCAGGAACTCCACCGAGACGCCGACCAGCTTCCCGCCGTTGTCCTGCACCCCGTCCGCCATGACCTTCATCAGGCCCGACTCGGAGCCGCCCCACACCATGGTGTGCCCGCCCTTGCCGATCAGCTCGGCGAATTCACGAGCGGGGGCGGTGTAGCGGTCGTCGAGGTCGGCGGCGGAACAGAAGACGCAGATATTCATGGGTGCCACGTTACGCGCGGCACGTGCCTTGCCGCCCCCGCCATTGCGGACGACAAGGGCTGCGGCCCCTGGCTGGTTCTGTGTGCCTCTGTACGTTCAGTACGTCCGTACAGGTCGATACGTTCTTCTTCTTGCTCGTCGTGCTGCTCGTCGTGCTGCTCGTCGTGTCAGGCCGAGCGCCCTCGCTCAGCCGTCGGCCGGGCCGATCGGATGCCGGGTCGGTCGGATGCCAGACCGGTCAGATGCCGGACCGGTCAGATGCCGGACCGGTCAGATCAGGCCCTGCTCCAGCATCGCGTCGGCGACCCGCTCGAACCCGGCGATGTTGGCGCCCGTCACGTAGTCGCCCGGCGCGCCATAGCGCTCGGCCGTCTCGAAACACGTGGCGTGGATGCCGCGCATGATCCCCGCGAGCTCGCCCTCCGCCCGTTCGAACGTCCAGGACTCGCGCCCGGAGTTCTGCCGCATCTCCAGCGCGCTGGTCGCCACGCCGCCCGCGTTGGCCGCCTTGCCCGGCCCGAACGCGACGCCGGCCTCGCGCAGCACACCGACCGCCTCGGGCGTCGCCGGCATGTTGGCGCCCTCGGAGACGGCCTTCACCCCGGCGCGTACGAGCGTCCGGGCGGCGTCTCCGTCGAGTTCGTTCTGGGTGGCCGAGGGCAGCGCGACATCGGCGGGCACGTCCCAGACGGAGCCGCCCGGCACGTACGTGGCCGAGGCCCCGCGCCGCTCCGCGTAGTCGCTGATGCGCCCGCGCTCGACCTCCTTGATCTCCTTGAGCAGGGCGAGGTCGATGCCCTTCTCGTCCACGATGTAGCCGCCGGAGTCCGAGCAGGTCAGCACGTTGGCGCCGAGCGCCTGGGCCTTCTCGATCGTGTAGATCGCCACGTTGCCGGAGCCGGAGACCGTGACCTGCTGCCCGTCGAGGTCCTCGCCGCGCTGCTTGAGCATCTCGGCGGTGAACAGCACGTTCCCGTACCCGGTGGCCTCCGTACGGGCGTGGGAGCCGCCCCACTGGAGCCCCTTGCCGGTGAGGATGCCGGCCTCCCAGCGGTTGGTGATCCGGCGGTACTGGCCGAACATGAAGCCGATCTCCCGGCCGCCCACGCCGATGTCACCGGCCGGTACGTCCGTGTGCTCGCCGAGGTGGCGGTGGAGCTCCGTCATGAACGACTGGCAGAACCGCATCACCTCGGTGTCGGAGCGGCCGTGCGGGTCGAAGTCGCTGCCGCCCTTGCCGCCGCCGATGTTGAGACCGGTCAGCGAGTTCTTGAAGATCTGCTCGAAGCCGAGGAACTTCACGATGCCGAGGTTGACCGAAGGGTGGAAGCGCAGCCCGCCCTTGTACGGGCCGAGGGCGCTGTTGAACTCCACTCGGAAGCCCCGGTTGATGTGGATCTGCCCGGAATCGTCCTGCCACGGCACCCGGAACATGATCTGCCGCTCCGGCTCGCAGATCCGCTCCACCAGCTTGGCCGCGACGATCTCGGGCCGCGCGGCGAGGACCGGCGCGAGCGTCTCCAGGACCTCCAGGGTGGCCTGGTGGAACTCGGGCTCGCCGGGGTTGCGGCGTATCAGCTCTCGGTGAAAGGACGCCATCACATCAGTACTCACATCGGTCCCCTTCCAGGACAGCGAATATGACCATGCCGTTTCTGGTATGGCCATGCGACTTTAAGCGCCGAGCGCACCGGGGAGGTCACCGGGGCGGCCACGGAGTGCTCCCCGCACGGCTCGGAAAGCCCCGCGGGGAGCCGTACGAGATCCGCGTGAGAGCCGCGTCGGAGGGGCCTTTCGCCGTGTGGTGACGGGCACGCGCGTACCGCGAGGGGGTGGGCGGAGTGAGCGCGTACTCGACGCACGGCGTACGGCTCCCTCCAACGCCTCCTCCCGGAAGACGACGCCACCTGCTTCCATTGCCCGCGAATCAGAAGCGGAATCTTCTCTGTTCCACTTCTGCACAGGCCACTCTGTGCACGGAAGACGTCACAGTCCTGTCAGTCCTGTCCTGAGCAGACTGCTCAGTTCGGAGCTGGCTGCCTGGTGAACTTCTCGATCATCTCGTCGGGTGCGGCGTTGTTGGCCGCCACGGCTTCGGCGGCAGCCTCGGCACTGCGCGGGAGCATCACCCGCTCGTACGCGGCGAGCGCGGCCTCTACGTCGCCGGGGCGCGCGGCGAGGGCCAGCCCCAGCTCGGCGCCGTCCTGCATGGCGAGGTTGGCGCCCTCTCCGTCGGGTGCGGACAGGTGGGCGGCGTCGCCGACCAGCGTCACCCCGGGCACGCGGTCCCAGCGGTGCCCGATCGGCAGGGCGTAGAGGGGGCGCAGGACCGGCGGCGTGTCGCCGTCGGTTATCAGCGCCGTGAGCTCCGGCACCCAGCCGTCGAACTCCGTCACGATCCGCGCGAGCGCCGCCTCCGCATCGCTGAAGTCGATGTCGGCGAACCACTCCAGCGGCTTGGACAGCGTCATATACGTGTGGATGGTCCCGCCGCTCTCCCGGTGGGCCCCGAGCCAGCCGCCGTCCCCGGACCGGTCGAGCACGCCGAAGGAGCCGCCGCCGACCGCCTTGGCGGCGGCGGGGTGGCGGGACTCGACGTCGTACAGATACGTCTCGACGAACGACCGGCCGACGTACTCGGGGATGGCATCGGAGAGCAGCGGGCGCACCCGTGACCAGGCGCCGTCCGCGCCGACCAGGAGGTTGGCGGTGAGGGCGGAGCCGTCGGCGAACGTCACTTCGTGCCGTCCCTCGCCGAGGGCGCGTGCGGCGGTGACTTTACGGCCCCACTGGACGGTGCCGGGCGGGAGCGACTGGAGCAGGATGCGCCGCAGCTCGCCGCGCTGCACCTCGGGGCGTCCGCCCGTACCGTCGTCCGGCTGGTCGAGCAGGACGTTGCCGTCCCGGTCGAGGAACCGCATGGCCTGGCGGCCCTCCAGGATGATGCCGTCGAACTCGTCCATGAGGTCCGCCGCCTTGAGGGCGAGCTGTCCGTTGTAGTCGTGGATGTCGAGCATCCCGCCCTGCGTACGGGCCGTCGGCGACGCCTCCGCCTCGTAGACGGTGGCGGGGATGCCGTTGATGTGCAGGACGCGGGCCAGGACGAGCCCGCCGAGTCCGGCTCCGATGATCGTGACGTGGGTGGTCGAAGTGGTCATGGGGATTCCCCTTGTCTGTCGGGCAGCCTGCCGGGGGCCTGCCGGGTGGGTTCCCAGCGGGCTTCAGGCAAGATTCCGGCCTTGGGCCGACAAGGGGCCGACGCCGGCCCGACAGCCGCCGACGGACAGCCGATGACCGACTGATGTCCGACCGACGTACGGCTGACGGGCTCAGACGAGGGTGAGCGCGGCTGCCGCGATGAAGACGGCCTGCAAGAGGGTGCGCGGCCCGATCGGATCCCCTTGGGCCACGTTCCGCTTGGCGGCGGACACGTTGGCGGGGAACATCGCGACCATGAGCGCGATCAGGCACCAGGCGGCTGCGGCCGCTGTGGCGGGGATCAACAGCCCGATGGCACCGGCGAGTTCGAGTACTCCGGTGATCGCGACCAGCAGGTCCGGCCGGGGCAGCGACGGCGGAACCATGCCGACGAGGTCGGCGCGCAACTTGGGGTGGACGTGCGCGAACGCGGTGAGCAGGAACATCAGCGCCAGCCCGACGCGCAGCGCCGCCTGCCAGTTGTCGAGCGCATCGACCCCGGCCACTCCGACGAGCCGGGCCACGACGAACCCGACGACGAGGGCGATCAGGGGTTCCACGCGGTCCTCCAGTGGATGACGGCCTTACGGGCCGGGGTGGGCCCCCAGTGCACCACCGGGCGGGACCCACCCGGCCGACGAAACCGCCCGCCGGGCCCAACCAGGTGTACGCCCCCACTCGAACGGCCGCGTTACGGCACGTCGGGGCGGGCCCAGCCCGCTCAGGCGGCGAGCGCGGAGGGAAGGGCGGGTCCGGGCGGAACCGGACCGACGGCGAGGGCGAGTTCGAACCACACGGTCTTGCCGCCGGGCCCGTTCTCCCCTCCCCCTATGGCACACCCGCCCCACCGATCCGCGACCAGCTCGACAATCGCCAGCCCCCGCCCGCCCTCATCGTCGGCCGGCGGCTCATACCGCTTCGGCAGATCCGGACTGGCATCCCACACACTCACCCGCAGCACCGGATACAGCCAGTGCAACCGAACGATCGCCGACCCCTTCGTATGCCGCACCGAATTAGTGGCCAGCTCACAGGCCAATAGCTCCGCGCGGTAACTGAGTTCGGTGAGCTCATGCGCGGCCAGGATCGCGCGCAACGTGATCCTCGCGATCCGCGGCCCCCGCGGATCGCAAGGAAACCCGAGCTCGTACTGCCAGGGTTCGGTGAACGGGATGGGGGCCGGGTGGTCAGCGGGTTGCTGCTCGGGGCGGCCTGCGGCGTGGGGGAATTCTTCTGTCCTCACGAGGCACCTCCTCAGGTGCGGGCGTGCGGTAACGAACGGACGTGTGCCAAGGGTTGCCGGGGGCGGGCGGTGGCTTTGCCGGTCGCTCCCCTGCCGCGTTGGATGGTTTCCGGACGGGCAGGGACAACCGGTGCGCTTCCGTCCACGACGACGGCTTGAGTGGCACGGGTCACACCCTAGGGCATGTAAGCTCACATATGAGTCCAAGTTCCACGAAGTAGTGAGTAGTTCACCGCCTCACTGGACCGCCGCGTCAGTGGGTGCCAAGCTGTTCGCGCGCGTGAGAGAGGACCCATGGCATCACGGAACGCCCCTACAGGCCGTCAACGGCGCTTGGCCACCGAGATGCGGCGCATGCGCGAGCAAGCCGGGATCTCAATTCAGGATGCGGCCAGAATGCTCGGCGCCGACCGCACCATGATTTCCAACATCGAGGCAGGCCGGACAGGGCTCAGCGACGAGCGCGTCCGGCAGATCGCCTGCCACTACAGGTGCCCCGATGCCGCACTGGTGGAAGCCCTTGCGGGCATGGTCGGCAAGCGTCGGCCACTTCACTGGTGGGATGAGTACCGTGGCAAACTGCCCGACGGGCATCTCGACGTATCCGAGCTGGAGCACTACGCCACCCGCATCAGAACGGCTCAGACCGTGCACTTGCCGGGCCTTTTCCAAACCGAGGACCACGCTCGCGCGATCTTCAACTTCGGGGTACCGGAACCGTCACGCCTGGACGTGGAGCTGCGCGTCGCACACCGCATGGGCCGCCAAGCAATCCTTGAGGGCGCGGACGCCACTCCGTACACAGGCATCATTCACGAGGCGGCCCTCCGGCTGGAGTTCGGCGGCCGAGATGCCACCCGCACACAGCTGGAATACCTCGCGGACGCCTCCGAACGGGACAACGTCACCCTGCTGGTCATCCCGTTCAGCGCCGGGGCCTTCTACGGGGCCGGTCAATCGATCCTCTACGCCGAGGGCGCTGTACCCCAACTGGACACCGTGCAGCTGGACACCGCCTTCGGCGCTCACTTCGTGGATGCCCCGACGCCGCTTGAGAACTACCGCAACCTGCTGGCTCTGATGGAGCGTTCCGCGATCTCCCCCGACGAGTCACGAAAACTCATCCGATCCATCGCACACGAACTGTGAGAGGCCGATAACAGTGCCCGAACACAACTGGCAACGCTCGTCCTTCTGCTCCGGCGGTGGCAACAACTGCGTCGAACTCACTGCGACGCGCAGCGGCGGCATCTCGCTCCGCGAGAGCGACTGCCCCACCACCGTCGTCACGACGAGTCGCCCCGCCCTGAGTGCGCTACTGCGCCACATGAAAACCAGCGCCGAACCGCATCACCCCTGAACGGAGTTCATCCGCACTGTCGGCAAGGAGTTCATCCTTCTCTGGCGACGGCGGCAACAATTGCGTCGAGGTCATAGCTGCGGGAAGCGGCACGGTAGCGCTGCGCAAGAGCGCGGCCCCCGCGCAGCTGATCTCAACCAACCGAGCAGCGCTCCGCGCGCTCATACGCGGCATCAAGGCCGGGGAGGCCCAGTGTCGCTTGTCAGAGCGCTACTCGTAGCCGGAACCGCAGCGCCCACCGCAGGTGGCTGGTGGAGGGCCACGCTCCGCGCGGGATCGCGGCCCTCGGGGCCGGTGGTTACGCGGGCCAGCCGCCATACGGCACGGTGATGAGTTCCATGCCGTGGCCCGCCGGGTCCATGAAGTACACGCCGCGGCCACCGTCATTGTGGTTGATCGCGCCGGGCTGCTTCCGGTGAGGGTCGGCGTAGTGCTCGATGCCGCGCTGGTTGATCTGCGCGTACGCGGCGTCGAACTCCTCCTCGGAGACCAAGAAGGCGTAGTGCTGGGGGGTGATGCTGTCCGCAGGGACAGTGGCGAAGTCCAGGGTGACGCCGTTGCTCAGGTCGACCGCGATGAACGGGCCCCACTCGGCGGTGATCTTAAGACTGAGCAGGTTCGCGAAGAATTCCGCGGACTCCCGGTTGTCCCGGGAATGGACGATCGTGTGGTTCAACTCTACTGACAAGGAATGCCTCCGAAGGCATGTCCCAACACCTCCATGCCTCACCCAGCCGGTGACCGACACGCGATGTCGCCGTAGACCTTAGCCCGGAGTCCGGCGGCCAAGGAAGTACTCAGCTCTACGTCCCTAGAACCAGTGGCTTCAGGCCGGGGCCGGCGACCGGTGAACCGGTAGGGTTCCGGTCCCGCTGAGCGGATTGGTCCTGAGGGAGATGGTGAGTCGCGTGGTGATTCGAGACCTTTACAACGTACGAGCGCAGCAGTCCGCCTCCGACGGCTACGACGGCGGAACGACCCCGCTGTCCGACGAGGAGGAGCGGAGGTTCCAGACGGTGCTGTTCAGTGAGCTGGGCAACAAGATCTCCGAACAGGGCTGGGCGCGATTCCCGGCGTACACGCCGGAGGAACGGCGCCGGTTGGTCGACGTCGCACAGCGACTCACCGCCTACTGGGGACAGCAAGTGTTCGTCGAGGCCGAAGACCACTGCCGCCTCAGGCTCTGCCTCGCCGGGTACGAGTCGCTGCCGAGGCCGTTGCCGACGAGTTCCTGAGCTCAGGCTCAAGGCTGGCGGGGGCCGTCCACGCGTTCCGTCGGCCCGCCGAACGGCAACACAAGGGTCCGTTTCGCCAGGAGCCAGGAGCCGTCGATCTTGCGGAAGGCGTCCTGATAGTGGCCGATGTTCGCGGGCAGCCGGGGCGGCACCAGATCCCCCTCCGTATAGCCGTCGACTCGGTACGTCGCGAAGTAGGTCGTTGCCGAGGCGGTGGTCGGTGAGTCGACGGTGACCAGGATGTTCGTGCACATGCGCCGGGACAGCCGGTCCGCCGTGCGGGAGCCGAAGTACTCGCGCAGCGCCTCACGGCCCTCGATTCGCCGTTGGTCGTACGGCCATTCCCAGACACCGTCAGGGGTGAAAAGGTCGGAGACCGTGCTCGGCTCACCGAGGTCGAGCCGACGGACGAGTTCCAAGATCAAGCGTTCGCAGGCGCGCTCCGCGAGGAGACGTTCTATCGGTTCAAGATCACTGGTGGTCATCCCCCACTTCCTACCAGCCCCGCCTACACCCCCACGACTCCTAGCTCACCCCTCCCCCTCCCCCTCTTCGTCAGCGTCGGTATCGGAGAACGCTCGCGCGGCGTCCCGGTGCCAGTCCGCTGCCAGCCTCCCCTGCTCAGGGCTGATGGCCGACCCCGGCATACGGCTCAATCGTTCGACCTCCTCCGCGAAGCGCAAGTGCGTGTGGTGCGCGTGCTCACGGCAGGCCAGGCAGGTGACGCGATCCGGACGCGGCGAGGTCATCGCGTACGGGACGCGCACCCCGCAACCGGTCGTCACGGCACTCGGAAGGTTCCCGACCAGGCCGAACGTGGCAGCCATCAAATTGCGGGCGACAGCATCGCCGTGGACCACCTTCTCCTCGACATGGAT
Organism: Streptomyces sp. NPDC057654; assembly: GCF_042800135.1. Classification (NCBI taxonomy): domain Bacteria; kingdom Bacillati; phylum Actinomycetota; class Actinomycetes; order Kitasatosporales; family Streptomycetaceae; genus Streptomyces; species Streptomyces sp. NPDC057654. The sequence goes on from NZ_JBHVHQ010000026.1 coordinate 19,151, forward strand.
ATGCGGATCGTCCCCGCCCATGGGACCTCCCTGCCCCGGCAACCGGACGGACCGGGCGAACCCCCACCCAGCCGCGTCCTTCCCAACGAGTCTGACACCTGCCCTGCGCGTGCCGACATGGACGCGGAACCCACCGTGGGGTAGGACCGGTAGGACCGTGGAGGTGTGGAGATACGGCGACGAGCAAGGGCGAGTCGAGAGGGCTTGCGGGCATAGCCGTCGGCAGGTAGGCAGGGCCGGGCCCGGCCCTGGCCAACCCTGGCCGGCCACCGGACAGGAGGCACCGCCATGCGCATTCCCGGACCCGAGCACCAGGAGGACGGCGGGCGGAGCGCCGTCGCGGCGGCGGGCGGGCTGCACCAGTACCAGTTGCGCCTGCACGCCGCGTACGGACCCGTCGTACGCTTCCAACTCCCGGGCGCGGACACGGCCGTATCGGTCGCCGACCCCGTACTCCTGGAGGCCACGGCACACCTCGACAAGCGGCCCGAGGAACTGTTCGCCTTCCTGGACCCGCTGTGCGAAGCGGGCAACCTCCAAGTGCTACCCGCCGACGAGCACACCCCCTGGCGTCGGCTGCTGCTCTCGGTTCTCGCCGGACGCCCGTCCCACGAGCGGCACTTCGCACGCTTCGCGGAACTGGCTCGCGAGGTCGCGGACCGATGGGCGACCGGGCAGGCCGGACAACCCGCGCCAGCAGGACCAGCAGGACCAGCAGGACGAGCCGGATCAGCCAATGGCCAACCCATCGAGTTGCAGAAGGAATTGACGGCACTGTCCCTCCGTATGATCTGCGGATTCGCGTTCGGCGGCGCGGACGCCGATACCGACGCGGACCGCCTCGTCGTGGCATTCGAGGATGTGCTCACCGAGCACCTCGGACGCCTCTACCAGGTGCCGCGCCCCGACCCGCGCTCGGCGGAACGGGCGGAGGAGGCACTCGCGTATCTACGAGCGACAGTCGACCGCGTGGTAGCGGCGCACCGTTCCGACGGGCGTACAGACCGCAGCGACCTGATCGGGGCGTTGGTGGAGGCCGGGGAGAGCCCGGCGCGGATCCGGGACACCGTGATGGTGACGCTGCTCGCCGCCCATCACACCACCGGCGTCGCCGTGTCGTGGACGCTGCACCTGCTGGGCCGCCACCCCGACGCGGCCGACCGCGTCGCCGCCGAACTGGACGAGGTGCTCGGCGACCGCGCCGCTCCCGACTACGGCGACCTGCGACGACTCACGTATCTCGACATGGTGCTCAAGGAGTCGATGCGTCTCTTCCCACCCGGCCCGTACGGCGCGCGCGAGACGACCGAGCACCTGGCCCTGGGACCGTACGAAATCCCCGCCGGGACAACGGTGTTCTATCCCTTCTGGGCGGTGCACCTGAACCCCGAGCACTGGCCGGAGCCGGAACGGTTCGACCCCGAGCGGTTCGCCCCGCAGGAAGTGGCCAAGCGGCACCGGCTCGCGTACGTACCCTTCGGCATCGGCCCGCGCAGCTGCGAGGGCGCCGCCCTCGCCACGGTCGAGGCCCAACTCGTCCTGGCCGTCCTCCTGAAGCGCCTGCGCTTCCAGCCCGCACCGGGGCATGAGGTGACGCCCGTGGAACGGTTCGTGCTGTGGGCGCGGGACGGGATTCGGATGACGGTGCAGCTGCGGGAACTGACGTAAAGCTGACACGGGCGAGGGCGAGGGAGAAGGGGAGAACGAGGACAAGGGCGAGGGCGAGGGCGAGGCGCACATGGTCGGTCAGTCAGCTTCCGCAGCCGCAGGCCGCTACCGGTTCCCCCGTCGCCGCCGGGGCTGCAGCCCCGCCTGGGTCCAAGATGCCGGCGCAGCAGATATCGCCGTCGCCTCCGTCACTGTCTTCGCCTCCGTCAGTACCTTCGCCGCCATCGGGCACCGGGCTGTTGCCCATCCGCTCGGCGTCGGCCTTGACGACGTAAACCTCCCAGGGCTCGCGGCCGGGACCGTGGACCCAGACCTTGTCCTGAAGGGCGTAGCAGCAGGAGGTGTCGTTCTCCTCGAATGTGGCAAGCCCCGCCGCCCTGAGGCGGCCGGTGGCGGCAGCCACCGCCTCCGTGGAGCCGACCTCGACGCCGAGGTGGTCCAGGCGCGTGTCCTGACCAGGCTCGCCCTCGATGAGAACGAGCTTGAGCGGCGGCTCCGTGATCGCGAAGTTCGCGTAGCCGGGGCGGCGTTTGGCCGGCTCGACGCCGAACAGCTTGGAGTAGAAGGTCACCGAGGCTTCGAGATCGGCGACGTTGAGGGCGAGCTGAACACGTGACATGGCTGCCTCCCCGAGCATGGTGCATGGACGCGTAATGACGTGCACTGAGGTGCGCTGGCATGCATTGACGTTCTTCGATTCAACCTTGCGCTCTGAATCGAAGGACGTCAATATAGAAAGATGTCGAATCAGGTGCCGAATCAAGAGCCGGCGGTGCTCGACCAGGACGGGGTCGGCAGATGCTGCCCACCCCTGCTGACCACCCCGCTGGAGGAGGGGCAGGCCGTCGACCTGGCGAAGGTGTTCAAGGCCTTGGGCGACCCGGTGCGGTTGCGGCTGCTCTCGATGATCGCCTCCCGCGCAGGCGGAGAGATCTGCGTCTGCGACCTCACCCCCGCCTTCGATCTCTCGCAGCCGACGATCTCCCACCACCTCAAGCTGCTGAGGCAGGCCGGGCTCATCGACTCCGAGCGGCGCGGAACGTGGGTGTACTACCGACCGCTCCCGCAGACGACCGACCGTCTCGCCGCACTTCTCACTCGCCCTGCGGGGCAGCCGTCGACGGATGCCGGGTACGCCACCGCCACCGCCACCGCGTCGGCCGGAGTCGCCTCGTAATCACAGAAACAGTCCCCTCCGGAAGGCACTCCACTCATGCCCGAACCCCCCAAACCCTCCGTGCTTTTCGTATGTGTCCACAACGCGGGCCGCTCACAAATGGCCGCCGCGCTTCTCTCTCACCTCTCCGGCGGCCGAGTCGAAGTCCGCTCCGCCGGGTCCGTGCCAGCTGACACAGTGAACCCTGCCGCCGTTCAGGCGATGGCGGAGGTCGGTATCGACATGTCCGCCGAGACACCGAAGTCGCTGACCGTAGAGGCGGCAAAGGCGTCCGACGTGGCGATCACCACGGGCTGCGGCGACGTCTGCCCCGCCTTCCCCGGGAAGACGTATCTGGACTGGACGCTCGACGATCCGGCAGGGCTGGGCGTCGAGGCCGTACGTCCCATTCGCGACGAGATCAACCGGCGCATTCGCGACCTCCTGAAAGACTTGGGCATCCGAGCGGCGCCGTCCGAGTGACGCCCGGCTGATGCCTGAGTGGGGATTCTCCTCGTAAGAACTTGAGCGGCGCACGAAACTGGGCACGGGGCACCCGGTCTGCCATCATGGCCAGACGGAACCACGTTCCGCTTCAAAATATACGGAACGCGGTTCCGATTGGCAAGGGGGAGTATGTGATGGGAGCTTCAGCTCAGTGACCGCCAACGGCAGCGAATCAGGACCGCCCGCGCCCCGGAAGCGGGCCGACGCCCGGCGCAACGAGAAGACCCTGCTGGAGGCAGCCGCAGCGGCCTTCGTCGCCTCCGGCGTCGACGCGCCCGTACGCGACATCGCGACCAAGGCGGGCGTCGGTGTCGGCACCATCTATCGACACTTCCCCACGCGGGCGGATCTCGTCGTAGCGGTGTACCGGCACCAGGTGGAGGCGTGCGCCGAGGCCGGCCCCCACCTGCTGGCGAACAGCGACTCGCCGTACACCGCCCTGACGCGGTGGGTGGACCTCTTCGTCGACTTCCTCGTCACCAAGCACGGCCTGGCCGAGGCGCTGCGCTCCGACGACCCCACCTTCTCCGCTCTCCACTCCTACTTCATCGACCGCCTCGCGCCGGTCTGCGCCGGCCTGCTCAAGGCCGCCGCCGAAGCGGGCGAGATCCGCCCCGACATCGAGGCCCTGGAACTGATGGTCGGCGTGGGCAACCTGTGCATCGGGGCCGGTGACCCCCGCTACGACGCCCGCCGCCTGGCGCAACTCCTTCTGGCCGGGCTGCGCCTGTAGTAATCGACGGGGTTAGTAGTCGACGGGGTTAGCTGAGCAGGGAGAGTTTCCCTACGAGCTTGTCGATGCGGTTGCGGGGGCCGAGGAGACTGACGGCGCAATAGGTGAGGTCAGCGGCCTTGGTACCGGCGACTTGCTCCAGGTACTGGTCGTAGACCCTTACGCTCTGCGCGTTGTCCGGCATGTCGACGACGAGGACGTCCTCCTTCTCAGCCGCCTTGCCGCGCAAGGTGTTCAGCGTCGTGGCGTCGGCGGCCAGGATGGAGCACCCGGCCCAGGGCAGCCCGGGGTGGCCGAACCCGTCGGCGTCCTCCGCATCCGCGCCCAGCAGCGCGGGATGCCGCCGGCCGATGGCGGCCGCGATGCAGGCGGCTGCGTTGGCTTGCCGTCCGACGGGGAGGCCTGCGTCGATGACGATCACCCACTTGAGCTTCGCCTGCCGCGTGGAGAGATCGGTGCGGATGTCGCCGGTGGACAGTTCGGGTACGGACATGCTGCTACTCCTGGGTACGGGGGGGTGGTTGGTGTGACGGTTGCGGATAGCGGGCCGATGGTGCCCCGCAGCAGCAAGGCTCCGAGAGCGAGTCCGGCACCGCCGTTGAAACCGTTGAGACCGTTGAAGTCGTTGAAGCCGTGTTTCTGTTGCCTCATGACGCCATAGGCTAAATATTGATGCGCCTGAACGAGCAGATCAGCGCACTTCATGCGCCATGGAGGCGAAACTATGGAACTTGATGCGGTGGACCGAGCTCTTCTTCGGGAGTTGCAGAACGATGCACGGCAGACCAACCGGGACCTGGCCGCAAAGACGGGCGTCTCGCCGTCGACGTCCCTGGAACGGGTACGGCTCCTCCGGGAGCGCGGCCTCATCACCGGCTACCACGCCGCGTTGGACCTGGAGGCTGTCGGGCGACCCGTACAGGCACTGATCTCGGTACGGATCCGGCCACCCGCCCGACCAGTCATCGAGGGGTTCCGGGAGTGGGCGCATCAACTGCCTGAGGTGATCGCCATGTTCGTCACCTCCGGTGCCTACGACTTTCTCCTGCACATCGCGGTGCCAGACGTCAACGGCGTCTACGCCTTCGTCATCGACCGCCTAACCGAACGCCGCGAGGTCGCCGACGTCCAAACGACCATGGCGTACGAACACGTCCACTCCCGCATCATCGAACCGGCCGGGTCCGATGCTGCCTCCGGGGAACCGATCCGGCATACGCGCCGATATCGGTAGCGGGGGGTGTGGGTTGACCTCGGGCCTGCGGCTACCAGGCGGGGCGTTCCGCGGCCCGTCGCGCGGTCCACGGCTGGTGTCGCAGGCGGCTGCTGGGTGGGGCGGCATTCGGCTCGGCCGGGTGCGGGTTTCGCCTCGGACCCTCCGGGTCCAGGGTGCTGGCGGCGGGAGGGAAGGGGCGGGGCGGACGCCGGTTCACTGCCTGACGCTTGGTGCGCGGCCGAGGTCAGGACTGGCTCCGCTGCGCTGCGCCGCTGGCTGCTGCCGCGATGGGGTGGCTACCCGGTGGCTCAGGTGCGGGGCGTTTCGGGCCTGCGGCCCACGGCAGCCGAAGTGAAATGGCGCGCTGCGCTGCGCCTGGGGGCGGCTGGCCGTTCGGGGCGGTTTCCGCCCGTACGAGAGGGGCCCACAGC
>NZ_JBHVHQ010000027.1:0-10677 GCF_042800135.1 Streptomyces sp. NPDC057654
CCGCGCCCACAACCTGACATCAGCAAGGTCCCCACCCATAACCCACCAACGACCAACCTGACCACCAGTCACGGCAAAGACCGTTGCAGTACTAGCCGACTTCCGGGACGGTAGCCGACTTCCGGGACGGCCGGCCTAAACTCACGGACGAGATCGCCTCCCGCATCATCCTCGGTGTGCAAGACAAAACAGCCCACGACGCCGCCTGGTCCACCGGCGACGAAAGCGATCTCCCCTACGAGCGGCAACTCTGGGGCTACCTCGCCCGGCACTGCGTACCGCCGCACACCGACAAGGCCCCACCGCTCCTCACCCTCCTCGGCTGGGTCGCCTGGCGCGGACCGGTCCCGCGGCTACCGTGCCGGACGTGGAAACTCTTCGGTCCTGGTGCGATGTGAAGACCCCGGCCGACGCACAGGCCCTGCGCGCGGAGTTCGACCGCCGGGCCGGCGAGGCGGCGGCCGAGGCCCGTATGTACGAACGCCTGCGTGACACCGTGGCCGACATCCCGCGCCTGGGGCAGCTGTGGGACGAACTGGTCGCCAGCCCGCCGGATTTGGCCGTCGTCCTGCCCGGCACCACCGCCCCCGCCGGACCCTCCTCGCCCGAGCGGCAGCTGGACACCGGGGCGATCCTCGCCCTCATGGGCCAGGCCCCCCAGCGGCTGTGGTCGGCCGAAGACGTCCGCGTAGCCATCGACGGCGCCCCCTCACGCCGGGACGTCCGCCACGCCCTGCGCGCCATGGTCGGCCAGGGCCTGCTGGAAGAAATCCACCGCAAGGCCCGCCACGTGCTCTTCCGCCTCGCCACCGCCCCGGCACCAGCAACGAGTTGAGACCGCCGACCCGGACAAACCGGCCGACTGCCACAGCCACCCCAGCCCGCCCCATTCCCACCCATGGATCCGGCCGAAGGCAAGCGCTCCCCCGCTCGGTCAACATCCGTTCGTACAGCCAGAGGTCTTCGCCGGGACCTTCAGGCTTTACACCGCAGAGGGGTGTGATGGTCCTGGAGGCGGAGGGTGCCGGTGCCGAGGGGCTGCCAGCGCAGTGCGGGGCGGAAGACCTGGGCAGTGGAGAGTTTGGTGTCCTGGAGGTTCCAGGTGATGGTGAGGGTGCTGTCAGCGGGGACGGGGACGGCGACGGGGGTGCCGGGGTCGTAGGGCTCGTCGTGGTCTCCGGTGACGCGGGTGATGCTGGTGTGGGTGTTGCCGGTGGGGGGTTTGATGGTGATGGTGAGTTCGGCGGTTGCGGTGGGGGAGAAGGTCTGGAGCGAGCCGATGAGGAGGCCGTCGGTGTCGGCGGTGTAGGTGCGGGTGACTTTGTTGTTGGCGGTGGTGGTGAGGTCCGGGGTCAGTGGATCCTCGTGGGCGCCGGGTCTGGGCGCGGTGAGAAGCATGGCGCGGCGGCTCACGGTGAGGTTGTTCACGTGGATGAGGGGCTCGGTGACGGTGACGAAGGTGAAGAGGGAGCACTTGAGGTCCTTGGTCTTCGTCACGCCGAGTTCGAAGGCGGTGTCTTTGGTGCAGGCCGTCTTCCATGCGCTGTCGCGGGTGACGTCCTCGCTGTGCTCTTCGTTGCTGCCGGTCCATGCGAGGGCGAGCGTCTCATCGGTACGTCCGTGGACGTCCCAGCTGACCGTGACCTCCTGGCCGGCCGGGACGGAAAGGCGGTTGGGGCGGAAGTTCCGGACGGTGAAGCCGGTGGCCAGTTTGGGCAGGAGATGGTTCTCCCAGGGCCCTTGAGGGGAGCCTTTGATCTTCTCGCAGACCTGGACGAGGCCGTCTCCAGGTGTGGAGCTGACGGTGATCGCGGTGAGGGCGAAGTTGAGCTTCTCCTGGGAAGGGATCCTCTGCGCCTTCTTCTCCGGGGCAAAGACGAACGTGCCTTTCCCGGACGTTTTCTTGTTCCAGTAAGGGGGGAGTTCGTAGTGGATGTCCGCGAGGTGATCTTGGTCCGTGACCGCTTTCTCGGTGCCGTCGGCGGTGAGCGCGAAGATGAGCTGTTCGCAGACGACAAGGTCCGTTTGTGGGTTGTGGACGGTGATGAGCAGTTGCTGGCCGGTGTGGCCGGGTTCGAGCGGCAGGGGCGGGGCGGGCTCGACGCTGTAGTCCAGCTTCTTGTTCCCCGCGGTGTCGGTGGGCAGTGGGTACATGGCCGGGGTGCTCTCCGTTGCGTGTAAGAGGGTCAGCTCCAGTGGACCCCGACGGCCACCGGTCCTTGTCCGGCTGAGGCGGCGAGGACGATCGACTTGGGAGTGGTTGCAGGTGAGGCCAACTCCACAACCGAGATGCCGCTGACGGTGGTGACGTAGGCGTAGCGATTGTGGGGGTCAATGGCCACGGCGCAGGGATGGGTTCCGGCCGGGAACTGAGCGGCGATGGGCTGGTCGCCGGTGGCAGAGAAGATGTAGGCGCGCTCGGATTTGTCCTGGCTCTGGGTTACGAGGACGTGCGCGCCATCAGGGGTTACGGCCATGCTGACGAGGCCCTGCGTGTTGAGGAGGCACGTGGACTGGGGGGAGCTTGTGGTGATCCTCTCGACACGCGTCGATGTGTTGTTCTCGCCGGCGACCAGAATCCACAGATGTTCCCCGCCGGGGGCGACCAGGTCGAGCGGCGGGAGCTTCCAGGATCCCAGTGGCTTCTTGGCGGGTGTGTAGGTCTCGGTGGGCACAGCGACGACATCGTAGGAGCGCAGTTCTGGGTTGCGGACCACGTAGACGGTGGAGGTGTCCGGTGTGACGGCGATGGGACCTGAACGCATGCCCGTGACGGGATGCTCCTGTTCCTTGTGCCCGTCGTTGTGGATCTGCACGTGGGTGACCTTGCCGTCGCCGGTGATCCACAGATCGTTGTACGGCGGTGTGGTGGTCATGGCCGCCGGGGTGCCGCCGGGCGTGATGTCCCACACCGGGCTGGCGGGGGTGGTGGTGAGGTCGAGGCAGTTCAGGTGCCCGCCGGTCGGGTCGAGGACGTAGGCGCGCCGGTCGGGGGTGATCCACAGCGGGAACGGGCGGTCGGGGCGGGAGGACAGCTTGTGGCCCAAGTCGTTCGGTGTCGCGGTGATGTCCGCTGGCAGAGGGGTGGTGCGGGTGGTGAGGTCGACGTTGGTCCGCGCCCGGGTGAAGGCGGTGTCGTGGAAGAAGTACAAGTCCAGGCAGGGAGTGCCGACCGGTGCGCCGGGGAAGGTGCTGGTGATTTTCTGGGGGCTGCCGGTGACGGTGATGGTGCCGTTGGCCTTGTCGTCGTCGATGGTGGCGGTGTGGTAGCTGTCGCCGCTGAACAGATACACATGCGCTTTGTCGCCGGAGTTCAGCCATGCCGTCGCGTCGAGCCGGCCGGTGCCGGTGAGTTCCTTGGCCTCTGCGGCCGCGTAGGTACCGGTTTTGTAGGAGCAGTAGCGGGTGCCCTTGAACAGATAGCCGCGGCTGTCGGTGCTCAGGGCGGCGTCGATGCCCTGGTCGAAGCCGGGGGGCAGGTTGCTGATCCGCCCGCTCAGAGTCTGGGTGTCCTTCAGCTGGGGTTTTTGCGGGTCGGGCTTGTACCGGTACAGGGTGTTGCCGAAGGTCAGCCAGACCAGTTCTTCGTGGCTGTCGTACCAGGCGGCGTCGCAGCCGGTGCGTGCGATGGTGCCGGCGAGCTTGGGCCAGCGGGCGGCGATGTCCTGGGTGGTCAGTGGTTCGGGTCTGAACTGCTGGTCCACCCAGGTGTAGGTGGCCATCCAGGAGCCTTTGAACAGGTGGATGGTTGTGTTGCTCTGGCTGTCGGCCATGACGAGGGCAGCGTCGAGTCGTGGTGGGGGCATGCCGGTTTACGATCCGTTCGCGGGTGACGGTGGGTCATTGCTGCTTTTTCAGGGCACCGGTGCCCATGGGATACCAGGTCACCTGTGTCTGGAGTGTCGCTCCGCCTGCGGCAGGGCTGATGGTGACCTGGTGCTGTGCGGGCACGGGCGCGAGAAGGTTCGCCGGGCAGAGGTGGGTGCTGGTGGCCTCGTAGCGGTGCCCGGGCGGCTGCTTGGAAGAATGCCCGGGGGCGGGCGGCGGCGTGACGGTGATGGTCACGCGCGCCTTCTGATCGGATGTTTTGTCGGTCTGTTCGATGTAGGCGGCGATCACGCCGTCGGTCTCGGCCTGGTAGACCCCGCCTGGCAGCTTGTTCTGGTAGGTCTCACGCGGGATCAGGTACTTCGGCTCGCCCATCAGGCGCACGGTGCCCTTGGCACCGAGTTCGCCCACGGTCAGATCCGGCGTCTCCACGGTGACGACGAGGGTTTTGATGTCTTCCTGGGTCTGGCCTTTGCGGACCCGCAGCGCGAAGGCCGTCGCGGTGGTCAGGTTCGGGACCTCGTGGGAGCCCTCGCCCGCGGAGTTGGTCTGGTGGGTGACGTCGAGGGGGGCGTCGCGGCCAATGTAGAGCTCGTAGGACACCGTGCCCGAGGAGTCGGATGGGAGGCCCTTCCAGTTGAGTTTCACCCCGTTGCCGTGGTTGACGTGGATGGCACTGGCGGTGAAGTACTCGATGAGGGGCGTCTGGCTGGTCAGGATCCGGTAGCGGGCCGAAGGGGCGGCGGCCTCGTGGTCAGGGCCGGTGACGACCCGGGCCTCCATGAGCGCGGTGCCGTCCGCCGTGCCGGTGCCGAGTCCCCCAAGGGCCAGGTCGAGGCGGGTGCCGGGGGCGAGGGGGGCGGGGGCTGGGGGGCGCAGGGTGAAGCGGTCGCCGCCGGTGTGGTGGATGCTCCACCCTTCGGGGGCCTGGTCGAGAGTGACGGCCGGGGGATCAGCGACGAGGTGTTCGGCGCTGGTGCCGACGGGCAGGAGAAGTTCCACCGCGTGGCAGGCGAGGGGCTCGGGGCCGGGCGGGGCGAGGATGACGCAAAGCGGGTCGGGAACGGGTCCGGTGTGCAGGGCTCCCTGGTGGGGAGTGGTGACGCGAAGGGGGCTGGCCCAGGGGACGGAGGTCATGGGCGGTCACCGTCCGGGGTGGTGAGGGCTGTTTTCGGGGCGGTGTCTGGGGCGCCGGGAGTGAGGGTGAGGTATCCGGTCCGCGCGGGAGGCGGGGCGGCGGGGGGACGGAGGGCTTCACCAGTGCCGGCGAGCGGGTAGGAGGCCCAGGGAGCGGGGGCGCCGTGGGGGGTGCGTTCCCACCAGGCCCAGGTGCCGGTCTTGGTGGTGGGTACCGGCAGGGCGACGCCCTCCCGCTGGTGGGGGCCGGGGGTGCGCAGGCCGGCGAGGAGGGGCCCGGTGCGCAGTCCGACGGGCATCCGTGACAGCGGGCCGGTGAGGTAGGGCTCGGGGAGCTGGGCGGTGGTCATGGGGAGGATGCCGGTGTAGGCGTGCACGGGGGCCCAGGGGGCCACGAGCAGGGTCACCCATGCGTCGGTGGGCGGGGTCGGGGGCGGGGTACCGGGCCGCGGGGCCTGGGCAGCGATCACCGTCGGGTCCGCGTCCCCCTTCTCGATGTCGTGGGCGTAGGCCGGGGAGCTGCCGGAGGGTGGGTGGGTGACGAGCATGCGGGTGTAGTCGGTGGTGGTGCCGTCGCCCGGGGTGGCGGCGCGGCAGAAGCCGATGAGGCCGTCGGAGCGGCGCAGCCGGTCGCCGAGCCGCACAGGCCAGCGTGTCGCGTGCAGCGGGTTGCCGTCCTTGGGGTCGGGTCCGGCCAGGATGCGGTCCCAGGTGGCGGCGTACAGCGGCGGTGCAGCCAGTTCGATGCGGGCGCGGGCGCGCAGCAGAGCGAGGGGTGAGCCGGACAGGAAGCTCTGGTAGGCGGTGAACTGGTGGGGCGGGCGGACGGTGCCGGTCAGGGCGGTGTTGATGGAGCCGGTCAGCTCGCTCAGAGCAGCGGGGGCGTCGGCGCGGTGGAGGAGCCCTTGCAGGAAGCTGGCCAGGTGGGGGTAGCGGGTGGTGAAGGGGGCGGCGAAGACGTCGTCGAGGGTGAGGATGGCGGAGCCCGGCAGCGGGACCCAGGCGATGGCCGGCTGGTCGGGGCCGGTGACGAGGATTTCGCCGAGGCCGGTGCCGTCGGGGGCATGGACGAGGAGCGAGTGCTCGTGCGGGTCGTACACCAGCCAGCCGCAGACGGGGTTCGCCGGGTCGTGGTGGTGCGGCGCGTCGCCAGTCTGCAGGGCGCGGTGGTCGTCTGTGGCGGAGACCAGGTCGAGGCAGGCGCGGGCGGGCTGATTCAGCCGGGGGCGCAGCTGCACGAAACGCCCGCGGTCCTCGCCTTCGACCGTCAGGGGATGCCCGGTCTTGTCCGTGTCGGGCTGTGTACTTGCCGGCAGCCGCGGCCGGTACTGCGCCTTGTTGCGGACCATGTCGACACCGCGGCCGAAGCGATCGACGAGGACGAGGTGGCCGAAGGCGAACTGGGCGGCGCGCACCGGGTCGAACACGCGGTTGCTGTCCTTCAGATCGGTGCTGGGCCGTGCGGTGAAGGGGCTGCGGACGAGGAGACCGGCAAAGGACTTGTCGGGCGGGTCGTAGCAGACGGCAGGCATGCGCTGGGCGAGCCACGCGTTGAGGCCGGTCAGCTGCTGGGCGATCTGGTCACGGGCGGCCGTGACCAGGGCGCGCAGTTCGTCCTCGCGCTGTGTGCCGTGGCGGTTGAGGTACTGGTCGACCCGCCCGGCGAGCGCGAACGGGGGCAGCGCGGTGAGCGCGATCCGTCCGCCCGCCATGCCCTTGGCGAGTTGCCCGGTTCCCTTCCAGCGGTGGTCACGGCCGTCGAAGTCCCAATGGAGGCCATCTGCGGTGGATCCGGTGCGGTAAGGCAGGGGATGAACCTCGCTGGTCCACCACAGCATCAACGGCGCCCAGTGCTGCCGCCAGAGACCGGTATGCGGCGGCAGGCCGGCCTGGGCGCCGGTGGTGTCCTTGAGGGTGATCTTCAGCTGCTTGAGGATGCCGTCGAACGTTTGGTCCTTGCCGGGTGGGGTGTCACGGGCGAGGCGTGCGGCCTCGGCGAGGATCCAGAACTCGGTGAGCAGCTTATCGAGGGGCGCCCAGGGGATGTCGGTGCGGACGCTGGGGAACTGGGCCGGTACCGGGATCTCCGACGGCGGTGTGAGGCGTGTGTCGGAGGCAGTGGCGATCAGCCGTTCCGCGGCCCGCGCGGGCTGGGAGTTACTGCCGGGCAGGCTGGTGCGGGTGCCCTGTCCGCTGAGCACCACCGTCGGGTCGGCGGGCAGGTGGAAGGGCGGTCTCGGGACGCGTCGCAGGGTCCGGTGGGGGGCGAGACCGGCCTGTTTGGCGTAGGCGTCGATGCTTTGCTGGAGCAGACCGGGGGCATCGCCCTGGGGGACGGTGGCGCGCAGCCCCCCGTCCTTCTTGCCCTTGGGGTCGGTGCGCTCGAAGCAACGGATGCTCAGGTCGCTGACCTGGTGGGTGAGGGAGTTCCTTGCCGCGGGGTCGAGCTGGGTCTTCGCCCGGGCGCGGAAGTCGTCCGGCATTTTCTGGAACCCGTCCGGCGGATTGTCCCCGTAGTCAGGCAGACCCTGTAGCCACCACAGGGTGTAGAGCCGCTCCTGGGCGTTCACGAGGTCGCGCAGCGCGGTGTCGTAGGTGTCCTGCCGGGCGGTGAGGGCGGCGAGGATGGCCTCCTCGTTGCTGGTGGGGCCCCCGCCGGGCCCGGTGGTGCCGACGGTGGGCCGGTCCACCACGGTCCAGGCAAAGCCCGCCGGCCATGGCGTGAAGCCACTCGCGTGAGAACAGGCGGCGAGGATATCGCGCGATGCCAGACCCTTCGGGTCCTTCTGGGCGGGGATGGCGTCGTCGAGCTGGTCGAGTGCGTCGTACTCGAACGCCTCGTGGAACAGCCGTTTGTCCGGGCCGGTGCTGATGTCGAGCGCGGTGCGGGCGTCGGTCATGCTGTGCCCGACGGCGGTGTCCACGGTCAGGTTCATGACCTGCGGGATGTCGGAAGCCGGGCGGCCCCTCTCCAGCTTGAGGTCCAGCACGGTGCCCGCGTACAGGCTGCGCCCGGGGACGGCGCCAAGGCCTGTCTCGGGCATCCAGCCCAGTGCTGTGAGACCCTCGGCGAAGCGTCTCTTCACGGACAGGCCCTCGGTGTCATGGCCGCGGAAGCGCAGCAGGCCGGTCAGGCGGGCGTCGGCGAGCGGGTCGGCCTGCGCGGTGGAATGCCAGCCGGCGACCAGGTAACTGAGGCGTCCCGTGGCCTGGATCTCATCCGAGAGGCCGGTGAGCCTGTCGTGGAAGGAGAAGACGTTCTCGTTGTAGGGCTGGAAGGCCGCGTAGGAGCCGATGCCGGGCCCGATGACAGTCAGGAACGGCTCGCCGCCGGGTTCCTTCCACGCAGCTGCGCCGTTCAGGTCCACTGCCCGGCCGATGTAGGTGGACTCCTTCGTCTGCGGGTGCAGGAAGGGGCTGGTGCCGTCCTGGTCGTCGAGGAAGTCGCTGTGGACGATCCATCCTGCGGCGCCCTTGGCCTGCGAGAGCGGTTTGCCCTGGGCGTCACGACAGTGGCGGATGACCAGCCACCGGTTGGGAACGAGCGGGAAGGTGACACCGGCGGCGTCCGGCCGCCCGCCCGGCGGCGCGGCGCCGACCTGGCCGCAGGCGAGCGCGGCGGGCAACTGCCAGTGCAGATGCACCCCGTTGAACTTCGCATCGTGCTGTACACCCGTGGTCTGATCGGGCGACAGCTCGGGGTCCGTCCGCGCCGTCAGGTCGTCGAAGGACAGCTTCCACCGGAAGAAGGTGTCCTCGGAACGCACCCGGTCGTTGACGAACAGGGCACTGACCTCGACGGGGACGATCAGCGGGTCGGTCATGGTGGCGGCGCCTTTACGAATCCTGGGGAGGCTGGAGGCTGAAGACAAGTTCGCCCGGGGTGTTCAGGAGCTCCAGGGCGACCACGGCCGCCGGCAGCGGCTGTGACGGTGTGTCGTATTCGTGCTCGTCGTGGAGGCGGTTGCGCAGTTTGTTCTCCAGCACACACATGTCCAGGACGTTCTGCGGCTGTGCGGCGGCAGAGGCACGGCGCATCTTCTCGATGCCGTCGAGACGCTTGGTGTCCCCCATACTTTTGCCCGTGCTGGGGGGTTTGAGGTGCCGCAGCTCGATGTACCAGTTCCCCGCTTTCCCGTTCGTAGTGTCGTCTCCATCGAGGCCGAAGTGCGGCGCCTCGGTGGGCTGGCGGACATACACGCCGGTGGGGGCGGAGGGGAAGTAGGCGATGAGCAGGTCCGGTGCCAGCGTGTGCACTTCCACCGGAAGCTTGTTGCCCTTGCCGTCCTCGGCGTCGATGATCAGCCCTGGCCAGTCCCGCACCAGCGCCGACCTCAGGAACATCCCCGCCCGGGGCCGGGGCACGGAGTCCAGGACTTTATCGCGCAGGGCGTGTGCCAGTGCAACATCCAGTGTGGTGCCCGCGCCGAGGTGGAACAGGCCCGCGCACAGCGCGTCGAGCCACTGCGTGTCGATGTGGAAGAACCGCGCGCTGTCCGCGGGGAGCATGCGGGCATCAGGCACCAGATGCTCGAACGGCACCGCTGCCAGCAGCTGCCTCGGGTCCACCTGCGCAGCCACCACGGCGGCCGTTATGGTGACGAGATGTTCGAGGAATGCGGACAGCACGGTGCCGTCCTCCTGCGCGCCGGTCAGCGCCGCCTTCCGCCCCGGCGCCCCGTCCCTCTCCTGTGCCGGCGCTCCGTCGCCGGAGGGCATGGAAAGGGAGGCCTCGAAGGCGAGCCTGGACCAGCCGCCGCGGCGCACGGCCGCTGCCAGGGCCTGCGGGTCCCCGTCGTCCAGGTGCCCGGCGGCGTGGCAGGCGACGGCATGGTGGCCCTCAGTCGTCAGCGTGACGATCGCCTCCCGCAGCGCCGGCTTGGCCAGGGAGAGAACCTTGCCCAGGGCGAAAGCTGTCGCGTAGCTGACATCAAATACGCCATCGGCGGGCAGGTAGATCACCCCTTCCGCCTCTGATGTCCACCCAAGCGGTGGCTGGGCGGGCAGCGGCGCGGCCGGGAAGGGGGCAAACGGCCCCCGGTACCAGGCGTGGGTGCGCTCACCGGTCGGCAGCAGATGCGCCACCGGCGCATACCCGGCGTCCAGACGCCGCACCACCCGCTTCTCGGCCGCGTCCGAGCCGGCTGTCCAGGAGGGCATGCGCAGCCGGGGCTCGTGGGAGGAGTTGTCCTTGACGGTCCGGGCGACGGTGAGAAAGCCGGCCGTGTCGTCCGCAGTGGTGAACGTCCACGAGTACAGCGACACCACCCGCACCGTGGTGACCGGGCCCTTGCCCGCGGTGTCCTGGTCGGGCAGCTTTGCCAGCCACTTGCCCAGACCCTCAAGAGAGACCAGATGGGCAGAGTAGCGGCAGCGGCGGTCAGATGTGTCGGCACGGGGCAGCCGGCTGGCGAGCACGACGGCCCGGTCGCCGGGGCCCGGCTGGTCCCCGGCCGCGCCCGCCCCGACGTCGCCGCGGCGCACATGCGCGAGGAAAGGCAGTTCCTCCAGGCGTGGGACAACGGCGAGGAAGACATCCCCGGGCAGGTCGATGGTGCGGCAGACGTCGGGCCCGACCCGCAGCGGCTCAACGTCCAGGTCCGGCAGCAGGAGCCCGGCGGGCAGCTTCGTCTTGTCGGGCTTCTCCAGCTCGGTCACGGGCCGCGCCTGGCTGGCGTCACCGGTGACCGGATCCGGCGGCAGTTCCGTCTC
>NZ_JBHVHQ010000027.1:10687-24794 GCF_042800135.1 Streptomyces sp. NPDC057654
AGAGGATCAGCAGCGCCAGCCACGGAGCATCCGAGCCCGGCTTCGGATCCCGCTCCCACGGCAGGGTCGCCCGCTCCAGACACACATGCGGCAGAATCGGGCTGAAGTCCCCGGTGACACCGGGCGCCGGATACACGCTCGTGACCACAGTGGGGTCCAAAGACAGGCGCGGGGCCCGCACGTCGAAGCTCCGCCCCGGCGCGTTAAGGGTCTTCTTCCCCAGGGGCGCGCCGTCGACCTCGTGGGTGATGGTGAGGTCGTACCGGCCGGCTTTCAGGGACGGGTGCCACGCGTCGTGCAAGGTGAACCGGTCGTCGCTCGTCGTCGGCATCTTCAGTCCTTGGTCTGTCGCGCCGGTTCTGTGCGCAGGTGGGCGCGCACCTGGGCGGCGTAGTCGGTCAGCGGGTCCTCGGCCACGGCCGCCTCGTCGGTCATGTCGACGAGGCTGTGCTGGACCAGGAGGTCGAGCAGAACCGTGCGGCCCGTGTGGGTGGCGGCCAGGTGCGCGGCGATGTCGGCGCGTACGGTGCCCGGCCGGTCGGGGCCGGGCGGCACGGTGTCCTTGCTGGTAACCGGAACTTGGGTCGCGTATACCCATTCCCGGCCCAGCATGTTCTCCCTCGAGCTGACGGCCGCGGCCGTCAGCCGGCAGGGCGGTGAGGTGAACTGGAGCCCATTGACTCCCTGCACGCACGTGGCGGGGTCGCCCGGCGGTTCGGGCTCGGCACGTGCGTCCTTCAGCGGAGCGCCCCACAGCCCTTCCGGCAGTGCGACGGGCTTGGCCGTTGCGATCGTCCAGGCCGACAGGGCCTCATCCAGGCCCTCGTGCCGCAGGCGGACCCGGTGGGTGGAGCGGACCTGCGCCGCCCCGCACGGGCGGATCTGCAGTGGCGCCCGGTCCGGAATGTGTTCCGGAGGGCTTGTGGCGTCGCTGAGGCGGACCTGCTGGATGGGCACCGCGCTCTGGGTGGCGAAAGTGAACCGTTGCCGGGACACCGGCCACACATCTTCGAGGGCGGGGGCCTTGGACGGATCGGAGCCGGGTTCCAGCCCACTGACCGGCACCGCCTGCACCAGCGGGTCCGGGAGCATCGTCTTGGCGAAATCCTCCCACGACGCGAGCTGGGGGGTGGCCGGGCGCGCCTCGCCGAACGGGATGTCGAATCTGAAGAACACCACTTCCACGCTGGCGATGCCCCCGGTGGGCGGGCCCCACATCTCAAGCCACACCCCCACCCCGCCGTGGAAGTACGGCCAGAAGTCGAGGGCAACCTGCACCTCCACATGACACTTCAGCTCGTAGTGGAACGGCTCCCACTGCACCAGCGCATCGATCCCCGCCGTCAACGACGCCCGCACCCCCGGGGCATGGAAGGCAAGGTCCAGCTCGGCACCCACCATGAACGCCGAACGAGTCAGCGCCCCGTAACAGGAGCCGCGGACGGAGACCTTGTCGGAAACCGACCACTCCAGCTGGAGCCGCTTCGGCTTCGGATAGTGGGCCGGCGGCGTATAGCGCGGATGGTAGCCGCCGACTGACAGCACGAAGTCGCCAGGATGCTCACTGGCACCGAACCAGATGCACAGCGCCGCCTGCCCGCTCAAGTGGCACGACGGATGCACCAGGAACGAGCCCGGTACCAGCTCGGCGAACACCCGCAGCGTATCGCTCGTGGTGTCGTAGGTCGCATTCACCGCCACATCGACGTGCGCGTACCGCGTCGACGCGTTGCGGGGGAAGTCGGCCGCGGCCCGGCCCAGCAGGGAGATACTGAACTCCTGCTTGCCGGCCGTGGTGAACTGCGCCAGCGCCAGCACCCGGCCGGTGATGAAACGGAACGAGTCGAACTCGATCCCCGCGGCCAGCCAGATATGGTCACGCGCCTCAGAAATCCACGGCTTGCCCCCGGCCGGCTGCTGCAACTGGTCGAGCTGGGCCAGCGGATCGGCCGGCACGCTGGTGCCCGGCATCAGAGGGAACTGATCGACCTCGTCCAGGGCGGGGGCCCGCACCGCACTGTTGTAGCCGAACCCGGCCGCAGCCCCAGTGATACGGAACGGCGGCGGGCCCACCCCCTGCCCGCTCGTGAACGCGAGCCGCCCGAAGACGAACATCGACGGCTCACCGCCCTTCTTCTGGGCATAGCCGCCGATCGCCGACAGCGACAGCGCCGGCAGCGTGATCGTCGCCCCGCCCTGCACCCGCACCACATAGGCGGGGTCCTCGCGAACAACCAGGGCACCGCAGATCTGGACCGGCCCGCGCACCCAGGCCAGTCCCAGCCCCTCCAGGGCCCCCCGCACCTGCGGCGGATCGGTCAGCGACACACCCAGGCCCATGCCCCGGCCCGACAGCGTCAGCCCTTTCAGGTCCACGCTCGCGTCCACGAGCACGAAAACCGTCTTGTCGGCGTAGCGCACACCCAGCCGCTCCAGCCGCACCGGCCCCAGCCCTCGGCCCACCGGATACCACAACGTGCCCGCCCCGGCACCCGTGCCCACGACGGCCGCGCCATCATCGGACCGTCCCAAGGCTGGCTTCCCGGCGTTCTTGTCTGCTCCCGATCCGGCAACCAGCGCCAAGTCCTTACCCGCGACCCGGACCAGCACCCCGAACTGCGCCTTGGACACCAGGCCCTGATCGGGCACCCGCAACGCGGGCCCCTGCAGGCCGAGCTCGGCCAGCAGGCCGTTCACCCGCTGCGCGGCCCGGGCGTTCACTGTGCCGCCGGCGCCCTGGAACGTCAGCGCCTTCAGCCGCACATCAGCATCGTGGGGAATGTGCGGCCCCACCACCGGGAGGTCGCCCAGCCCGGCGTCGAGCCCGACACACAGCACCACCACCCACATGTGCCCGTCCTCTCGCTCGCAGACCGCCCAGGGACCTGTTGCCCGGCAGCATCCGTGCCCGCGCCTGCCGCCGTCCGCTCACAGCTACACCGCCGCACGGACATCCGCCACCCGCACCCGCACCCGCATCCGGATCCGGGTGACGATCCCACCCGAACAGCCCCGATCGCCGAGACAACCCCCCAGAGGTTCGCCACTATTCGGAGCATGTAGGCACCGGACCCCAGACCTGCCCCATGGAGGTGACGTCCTATGAGACGACGACTCACCCTTGCCCTCGGAGCCACGCTGTCATGCGCCCTACTGGTGATCACCGCCCCCACCGCCACAGCCGACCTCCGGCCGATAAAGGGATCCGGTAAGGAATCATGTCCGGCCACGTATCTCTGCCTCTATCGCAAGACAGCGTTCAATACGAACGCACAATTCAAGGTCGCTGTTGCGACGACGCAGAGCATCGTCGACGTATCCGCGCTGTCGATCAAGTACGTGAACTCGCTCTACAACAGGACCCCATCGACCGTCAGAGCCTGTCCGGGCCCGCGGTACACCGGGACGTGCAAGGACGTGAAACCGAATGATGACCTCGACTTCCATGACAAATGGAAAGGCGAGCCGAACGAGAGTCCTCAGTCTTTTGAGATCCCTTGACCTGGGTCAGGCCATGGAATGAGCTTTTGCTCCGTGCCCGGCCGCGCCCGGTACGCAGTGACACGCCCTAGGCCGGCCAGCATCATCAATAAGAACCAACCCACGGTCATCTGCGGGAGAAACCATGAGACGACGACTCACTCTAGCCCTCGGAACCATGCTGTCGTGTGCCCTGCTCGTGATCACCACCCCCACCGCAACCGCTGACATCTTGCCGATCAAAGGACAGGGAGAGGAAGCCTGCCCCAAGGGTCACTTCTGTCTATACGACGACGTATGGTTCAACTTGAACCAAAAAGGCGGCTCCGCCATCGTCGCAACTGCTATGAGCATCTCCGATCTGACGGTTCTGAGTATCGGAGAATACGTGAGTTCGTTCTACAACCGAACCGCGTTGACCGTATATATCTGCAAAGGGTTCGAATATGTCGGACCATGCAAAGAGATCAAGCCGAATGAAGGAGTCGATGGCGGAAAGCATGAGAATAGGGAATGGAACCGTACAGTCCGGTCGGTCGACATCCGTTGACGCCGACCCGGCTGCCCGGACGCCGCACATCCCGATACGGCATCACGAGCCCGCCACCACACCGCACGAGGACGCATGCGACCACAGCCCGGCACCTCACGCCCGCGCCTGATTGCCACACTCGTCGCCACCACGGTGATTGCTCTCACGACAGCCGGCTGCACCGCATTCCGCGGGAACTCATCGCTATTCCGCGGGAACTCATCGCTCACGATCGAAACCACCGTCACAACAGGCAAAGGCAAGACCGCATGTTTGGCAAGTGCCGTATGCCTGTACGAGAACGGGAACTTCAACGAGTCCGGCAACGCGCAGATCCTCATCACGTCGACGTCCATCAAGAACCTTGGCGACTACGGCTTCGACAACAAGGCCAGCTCAGCCGTCAACAACTCAGCCTCCGACTACGCGTACATCTACACGGACACGGACTACGCAGGGAACGAGCTCGCAGTGATCAAGCCAACGGAAACCCCCGACTGGACCGGCACCCGAAACGACAACAAAGCATCGTCCCTGCGTATCGAACGCCCCTGACATCCGTTCCCGCACCACCGGCAAACCCCGGTATCCGGGGGCGTGGCTGCCCTCATCGGCCAGAGCCTCGCCCCCGCCCCCAGGCACATCCACCCCACCCCGCCGGCTTCGGCAGGCCGTGCCTGGCGGGGGCACCTGAAGGCACCCCGAGGAGTCTCAATGATGAAGTCAAGCCGTTTGCGTGACCGGCGGGACGGAGGTGAACACCCGGTTGTCGCGCAGCAGGGCCCACAGCACGCTGGCCCGGCGGCGGGCGAGGGCGATGACGGCCTGGACGTGTTTGCAGCCCTCGCCGCGCTTCTTGAGGTAGAAGTCCCGGTTCGGTCCTTCGCGGGTCATGCTGGTCTGCGCGGACAGGTAGAACACCCTGCGCAGGCGACGGCTGTAGCGCTTGGGCCGGTGGAGGTTGCCGGTGCGGCGGCCGGAGTCGCGCGGGACGGGTACGAGCCCGGCCGCCGAAGCCAGGTGACCGGCGTCGGCGTAGGCGGACAGGTCGCCGGCCGCGACGACGAACTCGGCTCCAAGTATCGGGCCCATCCCGGGCAGGGACTCGATGATCTCGGCCTGCGGATGGCTGCGGAACGTCTCGCGGATCTGCTTGTCGATTCGCTTGAGCCGGTCGTCCAGGGCCAGGAGCTGCCCGGCCAGGTCGGCCACGATCTGTGCGGCGACGTCCTCGCCGGGCAGCGCGGTCTGCTGGGCCTGGGCTGCTTCCAGAGCCGTGGCCGCGACGGTGTCGGCCCCGCGCACGCTGCGGTTGGCCAGCCAGGCCGTCAGCCGTGCCCGGCCGCGGCGGCGGATCGCGGCCGGGGTCTGGTAGCCGGTCAGCAGGACCAGCGCGCCCTTGTGGGCCGAGTAGTCGAAGGCCCGTTCCAGCGCGGGGAAGACGCCGGTCAGCACATCACGCAGGCGGTTGATCATCCGCACGCGGTCGGCCACCAGGTCGGTGCGGTGGGCGGTCAGCAGCGCGAGGTCGGCTGCCAGCTGAGCGGGCACGTCGATGGCCGCGAAGTCGTTGCGGTGGCGGGCGGTCTCGGCGATGACGTAGGCGTCGCGGGCGTCGGTCTTGGCCTCTCCCCGGTAGGCGTCCGACATGCGGTTGACCGTGCGGCCGGGCACGTAGACGGCCTGTTGGCCGTGGGCCGCGAGCAGAGCCAGCAGCAGCGCGGAGGAAGTGCCGCAGATGTCCACCGCCCAGTGGACCTCGTCGGCCAGGTCCAGGACCTCGCCGAGCGCGGTCAGGATCGCCGCCTCGTCGTTGTCGACCTTCTTCGACCACAGCGTCGCGCCGGTCTCGTCGACCACCGCTGCCCAGTGGTGGCCCTTGCCGGCATCGACACCGGTCCAGACCTGGGCTTTCCGCTCGTTCACTCGCTCCTCCTCGGACCATCCGGCATACCGTCGGCCCGGGGAACACCCCGCTGTCATCTCCGTAATCAGCGACCGCACAAGGCGCGCACATCTCAATCAGCAGCCAGGGCGCCCCGGAGAACCGGGCGGCCACTCCTGGGAAGCCACTGAAGGCAAGAAACCATAAGCCACACCCGGCCCTCCCGGGCCACCCAACAACTTACGGAGGAACCATGCGATCAGCAGTCAGCACCACGCTCGCCGCGGCTTTCCTGGTCACCACCGCCGCAACAGCCCACGCGGCGCCCCAGACCGTACAGACCTTCACGGGCCAGGGCCTGGACGCCTGCCCTTACGGCTACCTGTGCCTGTACGAGAACGTGAACTTCAACGCGGACGCGCCGGGCCTCATCCTCAAGACCAACGAGGACATCCGCGATCTCGCCACCTACGGCTTCGACGACAAGACCTCCTCGGTCTACAACAACACCCCCTGGCACTGGGGGTTCTTCTACGACAAGAACTACTCCAAGTCGATGGGCGGCCTGGACCCGATCAAGACCGTCAACTACAACCACAGGGACGAGGACAACAAGATGTCCTCCCTCATCTCGAACTCGCCCTGACCGCCGAGCCGCCCAGATACCTCGGCACCACGACAGAACGAGCCCTCCATGGACCGGCGCATCGGACGCCGGCCCGTGGGGGCTACAGGCAGCCACCGCCGGGTCCGGCTGTCCCTTTACTGGCTCAGCGCGGCAGGTCCCAAGGCTAGCGCGGCACCCTGGACGCGGGGCCGGGCTGGCATCGTCTGAGTCATCCCGAAGGGCCCTGGACCGGCTGCCGTCAGGAAAGACCACCATGCCGCCGCAGCCCAGCAGTACCTGTGCCCTCCTGGCCTGGAGCCCGCATCAGAGCCTGCCCAGCCCCGGGAAACCATGCGGCAGATCGCTACCACGGAAGGAACACGCCCGATGAAGGACACCCGGCCGATCAAGATCGGCAACACCGGGGTCACCCTGACCGGCGAGAAAGACCCCGGAGGGACATGGCGAGGAAGCGGCACCGCCACCCGCCCCCCGTGGAGCGACGTCACCGGCTGGGTCCAGGAGAAGCTCGGCGTCCACCTGCCCAAGGAGATCACGGACCTCCGCCTGGAGGCGCTCCTCGTAGAACTGACGCAACCGCCGTCGGGCTCAGTCTCCTACTACCTCGCCCTGACCGTCACCTTCCCCGTGGGGGCCCTGACCCCCACCCTGGTCATCGCCGTGGACCACCAGACGGCGAAGGGCAACGCCGCCTTCCGCGTTACCGCCAGCCTGAACCTGACCACCCAACAGGGCGACGTCTACACCTTCAGCGGAGACCTCACCGTCGACAAGACCCTGGCGTTCTCCCTGCGGTGGAACGCCGGAGACGAAGGCGTCCCCCTCACCTCACTGGCCAAGGCCCTTGGCCTGGACCTCGGCTCCGACGACCTCCCCGCCGTCACGATCACGGGAGCAACGCTCCTGTACCGGTCAGCCTCCCAAACCGCTCCTTACGGCCTCGCCGCCTCCTTCACCAGCACGGCCGTCGCCGCCGCAGCCGTGATCAGCGGCTGACCAGGCCCGCACCCTGGCCGCGGCGTCTGGGTAGTCCGCAGCGGGACCGGACGCTCAGAACCCGGTGAAGTTGCAGTAGTGCGTCTGCGTGAAGTACGTCTCGTGTGTGGTGTCGTTCCGGATGATGCGGGAGGCGTCACGCCCCTGCCAGCCCCTGGGCGGGTTGGGCGGCCGGGGAATGGCAGGGCGGACCGTCGTGTCGTACTCGTAGTACGCACCGGTGTTGGGCGGGTTAGGGGGGTTAGCAGTGAGCCGCGGGTAGGAGACCGCTGGGTACGGGCCGGCGTTCAGCCTGCCGAGTGCCTGCACGTGCCAAGCCTGCGTCCAATCAGGCCGGGCTCGAACGGTGCCGTTCCGCACCGTTGTGAAGCCCGCCGCGACCCAGTCATTGACCGGGTAGATGACCCCGCCCCCGGCGGGATACTGCGCCTTGTAGCAGTCCTCGAGAGTCTTACGAGTTACCCGGCGGGTGTTGTCGAACTGGCCGCCGTAGGCGACCCACTGGTCCTGGACGGGCGCCTGAGTGTTGTTCATCGGGTTGGTCGCCTGGTGGAAGTAGAACCGGTAGTGGTTTGGGGCGGCTGCAGCCGGTGCTGGCCACGCCTGTGCCAGCGGGGTGGCCGACACCGCGGGATAGGGGCTCGTCATATTGGCAGGGCGGTACACGGTCGCCGGAAGATTCGTGAGGTCGTCCTGCCGCGGGTCGGCTTTCGGATCCGCAGGAGGAAGTTTCCGCCAGAATGTCTTCATATTATGTGCTTCAGGGGGCGCGGACGCGTTCACGAAGGCTCCCGGGGTATTGGGGTCGGGAACCTTGGCCTGCCAGAACGTCGCCACAGCCGCGTGCGCGGGCGTAGGAGGAGCAGCGACGGTTCCGGCGCAGGCGAGTGCCGCCACCAGCAGAACGCGCATACACCGGACCGCCAGCCCGGGAATCGTGCGGTCGCAGAACACCATGCTTCACTCCAGTCCCGTGCTGAGCCCTGGCGGGGCCCGGATCGACTCGATCTGATCAGCAGTCCGCTGTACCGGCGCAACCGCCGAGCTTCAAGAAAGACGGAACGGTCGGGTGGCCGGGGGGAATCTCACCCCCCGGCTCCCACAGATCCCGGCGTGAGCCTCTCGACTCACCGGGCTCTTGTCGTCCTGATCACCACGCCGCACGCATCCATGACCAGTGGGCGAACATACGGGGATAGCGCCGAATGGCGCGTTCCCAGGCCGCCTTGGCCTTCTTGAACCCGTGCAACCGTTTGTACTTCTTGCGGATCCAGCGCACCAGGTAGGCGTTGATGCGCTTGAGGAGGGAATCCAGCGCGGAGCGATAGAACGCCCCGTAGTACTGCATCCAGCCACGCACGATCGGGTTGATCTTTCGTGCGAGCTCGGCGAAGGTGTGGCCGGTTCGCAGGTGAAGCCGCCAGCGGCGAACCTCCCCGCTGATCCTTTTCAGGGCTTCCTGGCTGATCGCCGGCAGGAACGATGTGAAGTTCACCCCGTGCCTGTCGCGCGCCTTGCGGGCGCGGAACGTGAACCCCAGGAAGGTGAACGACGTGTGCTCGTAGGAGCCTCGGCGTCTTCCGTCCCGGCAGTACACGATCCGGGTCTTGGCCGGGTGCAGTCGCAGCCCGACCTCGTCCAGCCTGTCGCCGATCGCTCTGGCCAGCATGCGGGCTTGCCGCTCGCTGGCGCAGTGCACGACCGCGTCGTCCACGTACCGCTCGAACCGGATAGTCGGAAACTCCCGGGCCATCCAGGCGTCGAACGCGTAGTGGAGGAACAGGTTCGCCAGCACGGGCGAGACCGCTGACCCCTGAGGGGTGCCGCGGTCCCGATCCCGCAGGGTGCCGTTGGGCAGTTGCAGCGGGGCGCGGAGCCACCGCTTGACATACAGAATCACCCAAACGGCGTCGGTGTGTGCCTCCACCGCCTTGACGATGAGGTCGTGCGGCACGCTGTCGAAGAACTTCTCGATGTCCAAATCGAGGACCCAGTCCGTTTTCCAGCAGCGTTCCCGGCATCTTGCCACCGCGTCCAGCGCCGACCTTTGCGGCCGGTAGCCGTAGGAGTCCTCGTGGAATACGGGCTCCACGTTGGGCTCCAAGTGTATGGCCACCACCGTCTGGGCGACGCGATCGGCCACAGTAGGCACGCCGAGAATCCTGACCCCGTCGCCATGCGACTTCGGGATTTCCACCGCTTTCACCGGAGGCGGGAAATAACTCCCCGAGGACATCCGGTTCCAGACCTTGAACAGATTGCTCTGAAGATCCTTCTCAAAGTCCTCAATGGAGCAGGAATCTACCCCCGGTGCACCCTTATTGGCCCTGACCTTCTCCCATGCCTCCCATACCCTCCACTTCGAAATCTCAAACGGCTTACTTGATGACTTCAGCTCGTCCATGCGACTCCTCCCGGAGAACTTCCGGTTGATCGAACGAACACAGCCACGGATGACCCGGCCCCTTCACTCCGCCTCCATTACAGAGACTTCTTCGCTACTACGGACCGGTCCGCCAGCGTGCCCCGCATCGGTACTCAGCGCCTTGCGGTTTCGGCCGCTTGGCGCGCTCCCTCTTGCGTTGCCGCACCGAGTACGGCGACGCGGTGTCGGGGCGACACCTTCCCAGGTTCCATGCAGAAGCCGCAGATCAGGCTCGCGCCGCCTCCATGCCGGACACCGCCTGGCCAATAAGCGGGCACCCGCCAGGCTCATCCCGGAGCCGAAATGACACCCCGGTTTTGATGTCGTCTCAGTATGTTTCGACATATCGTCAGCGGTTTGCTTCCGCTCGCCTTCCTGATCCCCACCTGACGCATCGAGTGCGCCTTTTCCGTAACGCTCACCACGTACGGCATTTAACCGCCGCAGCTCACGGTGGTTTGAAGCCTCCCCCGCAGGGCGGCTCCGAAGGGCCACAGCCTTCATCTCCTGCACAGCACCGCATTCGGTGAGACTCATACCTGAATGGCCTCACCTTCCGCGTTCCTGGCGCACCAGAACGCATACCGCCGCTGAAAGTAGACCTGCTCGCCCTCTCAACATCCCAGCCCCACACCGTGCGGCACCGCGATGGACTACTACCGGCTCCACCCATTCAGGGGCGCTGCCGGGGCCGGGCACCAGCAGCGTCGGTCTGGCCGAGGGGTTCCGCTTCGGGGCGGCCACGTGTTAACCGGCCAAGGGAAAGCTGGAGCGGGCGCAGTCGCCCGCGGTGCTCAGCACAGCCCCCGGACCTCAGGACAGGCGGATCCCGCTCACACGGCGCGGCCGTGACCCGCAGCCGTGGCCCGCGGCCGTCAACCGCAGTGAACGCCCTGCGCGACTTCTCCAGGCCCCGGGTGCGCTACATACGCCCTTGAGGGCCCTACGGCGGCTGTGACAAGGCTGACCGGCACTGCTTCGCAGAACTGGATCGTGGCGGCAGCGCCGTCAACGCTGACCAAGGGACTTCATGATCAACCAGGCGGTCCGCCCCAGTTGCAGCAAGCCGCATCAGCCACGCCGCCAGCACTTGCGGTGAGCTGGGAAACGATCTTGCAGCGCCTGGGAAGATTGCCCCAGCTAGCGGCACAAAAGCCCTGGCCAGAACAATTATGTCGGTTGGCCAATACGCGCCGGCGAGGCTGCTGCGCGAGGTCAGCGTGTCGGGGTGATCGTCGCCCAGCACCCGCTCTCGGGCGGCAATGGCGCGTCGGAGTGCGTCAATAGCCGGGGAGATTACGCCTTGGCCTATCTGATACCGGGCGGTGTAGTGGAGGACGCGAGCGGTTTGGGCGGTGTCGTGGTCCGGGGGATAGCGGTAGGTGAGGGCGTCGGCGTGCGGGAGGAGAGCCCGGCACCGGGGCCAAGTGTCGGGCTCGTCGTAACTGCCGGTGGGGAAGGCGTCCACGAGGAGTGTGGTGGCCTGGTCGCGGGCGTGCTGGATGGCTTCGGGCTGGCGGGGGGGGTCGTCGGGGGCGGGGGTGCGAGCGAGGGCCTGGACGAGGCGGTGGACGGACAGGGTGCCGTCGTAGTGGTCGGTGATCATGCTGTAGGCAGTGAGCCGCCCGATCGCGGTGGCGCGGTGGGCCGGTTCGGCGAGCCCGTCGAGCAGGTCGCGGGGGATGTGGTCGGGGGCATACCAGGCCAGGATGCGCAGGAGGTCGCCGGCGAGGGGGGTGTCGTTCAGGCGGTTGAGGGTGAGGTGCCAGACGCGGGTGATGGTGCGTTCGGAGTCGCCGCCGGCGGTGCCGGCGGCGAACATGGTGGCGGGGTACTGGGCCAGCAGGCCGAGGTAGGTGTGCGGGCTGGTGCCGGTCTCGGCGCAGTATGCGGCGGCCTGTTCGACCGCCAGGGCCAGGTGTCCGAGTTCCGCGCACACGGCGTCGGCGCCGTTGGTGTCGCGGGGCCCGTCGTGGGTCAGAACACGGGCGAACAGGTCGAGGGATTCGGCCGGGTCGAACACGCCGAGGCGGATGGTGGTGGCGTGGTGGTGCCAGCCGGTCGCGCGGCGGGTGGTGATCAGGATCCGGCCGCCCGGCAGGCGGTCCAGGAGCGGGCGGATGTGCCGGGGGTCTTCGACGTTGTCCAGCACCAGCAGCCATCCGTCGTGGCCGGCGAGCCAGGCCACCGCGCGTTCGCTCTGCACCTCGGCGGGCAGTCCGGTCAATGCGGGCTGCAGGGCCCGGGCCAGCGCGGCCATCCCCGCGTCGACCGCGGTCGCATCGTCGGCGGTCACCCACCAGCGCAGCTTCTCGGGCCGCCGAGCCGCCCAGTGTGCGGCGAGGGCCGACTTGCCGACCCCGCCCAGTCCGTGCAGCGCGTGCACGACGACCTTCTCGGGCCGGGTAAACGCCTCTTCCAGCGCATGAAGTTCGCCGACGCGGCCGACGAACAGCCCGGATGCGATGTTGGAGACCCCGCCGCCCGCGGCGTCATCCGGGATCGGCCCATACGCCTCGGGCGGAAGCACGAACGCCTGCCCCGCCGTGATGTACTGCGTCGACGAGCCGACCACATCGCGTCCGGCGACAATCGAGCCGTCATGCGCGAGGAGCCCGGCAGGCGCCTCCGGCAGTCCATCAGGGTCCTTCCGGCGTCTCCTGATCACTGTTTGTACTCGGTATGGGAGTCGGCGACGTCTCCGCCTGCGGCGATGGCGCCGTCGCTGCCCACCACCCCCTGCCTGCCAGCGGGCGGCGCCGACGGGGCGGAGGGCGTTGTCGCGGTATACCGGCTCGAGGAGCCGGTCACGTTCCCCCGTGCCACGATCGCCCCCCGCTCCCCGGCCACTGCCTCCGTCGCCCCGGGCAGCGTGGGGGCGGGGGATGCCACGGGAGGATCACTGGTCGGCAACGGGGCCTGGCCTGGCGTACGCAGCTGCCACAGCGCCACGCCCAGCGCGGCAACCCCAACCACCGCACCGACGACACCCCACGCCTGGCCGGACCCCTCCGGATGCGCGGCCGTCACCCACGCCAACAGGCCCACCGCCGCGCCCGCTCCCACCAGAGCAAGCCCCCACCAGCACAACCGCCGCCAGACCGTCATACTCCATCTTCGCCCCGAAAACATGATCAAGTCCGCACATCCGCACGACGCCCGGACGCTGCCCGTCCCTGCCCCATGCGGATATTCGGGGGACGGGGAACAACGGACCGAGAACCGGCGTCAAGGGCCTTATCGCAGATAACGAGGCCGTTTCGTGCAGATCGCCGCCGAGGCTGGTGGAACCTGATGGCGCTATGCCCCTGGCGACCACTCACGGTGACCACGAGCTCTCAGGGTCTGATGAATACGCGACTCCTGATTACGCGAGGTCGCCAGTTTCACACCCTGGAGGGACCCGGTCGTCGCCGCACGGACGAAGCCGTCGAGGACGCCCACGATCACACCCAGCCCGGTTGGCCTGATCTCCCTGCCGTACCCGAACTACAAGGACGCCGCTGGCTCACGTACATCCAGCACCTCTACCCACAGGACTGGTTCGATGGAGGCGGCCCCATCTGCACCGTGCGAACCGGAATCGAGAAGCGGCACAGGCCCGGGGCGGCGCCGGGCGGCGGCTACGACCTCGCCGTGCAGCCGCCCAGGAGAAAGGATCCGGTCACGGCAATCCCCGACGTGCTGCCGCTCGAATTCGATAGCGCGGAGGCAACGTGAATGGAGAACCGCGCTACGCTGTGGTACGGCGGCTGACCTGCAAAAAGCCGCTCGGCTCCACCCCGGGCACAGGGGGCGAGAGCCAGCTTCGCCGGTAAGGCACTCCGCTGCGCTGGAGTTCGCCTCCTCGCTCCCCACGCATTCCGCGACCAGCGCGGATGCGTGAACGCACCCACTCGTCGACGCATTCGAACGGGCACGTCTGAGTCCTCAGTGGACACGCAGTGGACGGAAGGAACCGGAAAGGCCAGGAAGCTGACGAAGCCAGGCGAAGAGCAACAGTGCTCTGACCTGCGAGTATGGGAAAATCAAGGCAGGATCGGGAAGCGGCCGGAAGATCATCAAAGGACTCATAATCCGTCGGCCGTGGGTTCGAGTCCCACCCGCCCCACCGTTTCTTCATGGTGCAGAAACGTTCTGACCAGCAAGAACGTCCCAGCG
>NZ_JBHVHQ010000028.1:0-24785 GCF_042800135.1 Streptomyces sp. NPDC057654
GAGTCCGCCCCGTACGGCTCTTCGGGGCCGTCCGGTCTGACGGCGCGGAGGTCCGTACGCGCGGCCCCCTCGCAGCCGACCGCACGGCTGGGCGGGTCCCGGTCGGCGCCGGCCGGGACGGCGACGCGCGAGCAGCGCTCCAGCACGTCCTCGACGGCTCCCTTGACGACCAGCGTCACCTGGCCCGTACGGCCGCCGGGCGCGCGGACGACGGCGGTCGACAGGCGGCGGGCGGCGTCGAAGGGGAGGGCGTCGAGGCCGGTGGTGTCGTCGGCGGTGGAGCCCTGCTCCTCGTCGGCGTCGAGTATCGCCTCGTCGAGGGCGTCGGGCGCGGGCAGCTCGGCGAGGTGCAGCGTCCACAGGGCGTTGACGGCGGCCCAGTGGAGCACGTCCGGGTCGGGCGCGCCGTCGGCGCCCACGGCGCGGTCGACGGCGGGGCGGTCCTGGGTGAGGGTGCCCGTCTTGTCGATGCACAGGACGTCGGCCGCGCCGAGGTCGTGCAGGGCGGGCAGCCGCCGGACGATGACCTTCCCGCCGTGCGCGAGCCGGGCGGCGCCGCGCGCCAGCGCCGTCGTCACGATCACGGGCAGCATCTCCGGAGTGAGCCCCACCGCCACCGCGACGGCGAACGGCAGGGTCTCCATGCCGCGCCCCCGCACCAGCGCGTTGACCAGCAGTACCAGCGGGGCGGTGAGCAGCATGAACCGGATGAGGGTCCAGGAGATCCCGTTCACCGAGCGGTCGAAGGCGGTCGGCGGCCGGTGCCGCCGCCGGGTGTACGTACCGGAGAAGACCGTGTCCGAGCCGGTGGCGACGACGAGCGCGGTGCCGCTGCCGGAGGCGACGCTGCTGCCTTGGAAGCACAGATGGGGCTGGTCGAAGGGGACGGCGTCCGCGGCCCGCGAGACCTTCGGCGGGGACCCCGTACGCCCGGCGGCGTCCGGCGCGTGCTTGGCGACGGGCACGGACTCGCCCGTCAGCGCCGCCTGGTGCACGGTCAGCCCGGTCGCCCGCAGCAGCCGCACATCGGCGGGGACGAGGTCGCCGGGGCCGAGCCGGATCACGTCGCCCGGCACCAGCTCGTCGACCGGCAGCTCACGGACGCGCGGCGCGGCCGACTCGTTCTCGCGCCGCTGCACCGTCGCGGTGGTGGCGACCAGACTGCGCAGCGCCGCCGCCGACCGGTCGGCCCGGTGCTCGCCGGTCGAGCGCAGCGCGCAGCTCACCGTGACCAGCACCGCGATCACCAGGGACGTGCCCCAGGACGCCGCGGTCGCCGAGATCAGGCCGAGGCACAGCAGCACGGCGGTGAACGGATCGCGCAGGCTGCGCGCGAAACGGCGCGGCCAGGAGGTGGGGCGCCGGCCCGGCACCGTGTTGCCGCCGTGCAGCGCGAGCCGCTCCGCGGCCTCCGGCTCCAGCAGCCCGCGCGGCCCGCTCTCCAGCGCGCGCAGCGCCTGGAGCGTGCTGCCCGCGCCCCTGGTCCGGATGGCCGCGGCCGATGCGGTCGAGCTCGTGGAACCGGGGCCGGCGACGGCCTCAGGCACCCAGGCCACGCACGCGCCCGGACCTCGATCCGGCATCGGCACCGGCGTCGCGGGCGGCGAGCTGCCCGACCATCAGCCGCACGATGGTCACCACATCGGGATCGTCCACGAGGTAGACCACCCGGCGGCCCTCGCGCCGCGAGCGCACCAGCCCCGCCAGTTTCAGTTTCGCCAGGTGCTGGCTCACGGCGGGCAGCGCGCCGCCGACCCGTTCGGCGAGCCCGCTGACGTCGCTCTCGCCCTGCGCCAGCGCCCACACGATGTGCAGCCGTGCCGAGGAGGCCAGCAGACCGAAGGCCGCGGCCGCCTCCGACAGGACGTGGGCGGGCGGGTCCTGCACGCCCTCCGTGTCCTCGGTTCTCCGGAAGCCTGCCACCACTGTCGCTCTCCTGCCCCTGTCGGTCGGGGCGTCTATGCCGCCCCGAAGGGGCCATTCTAGGCGTCGGGAGGGCTTGCCGTCGTGGATCGGAAGGCCGCGGGGGACATCCGTCGGGCGGCTTGAGGCGACTTCGGCCGGGCGGCCCGCGGTTTTTCCCGGCGCGGGCCGGAAGGCCGTACGGACGCCCGGCGCGGCTGCCGGGGAACCGGGCGGCGAGAAGGCGGCGAGTGGGCGGCGACGGGGCGGCAATTGGCCGGCAGCGGGACGTAACGTTCGGGTCCGTGACCCCACTTGTCGATGTCGTCGCGACAAGCCATGCATGGCGCGGAAGACTTCGGGTAGGCGCGACTTCGCTGACAAGAGAATGCCAGGGAGGGCGACGTGATTATCGCGGGCGAGACGGTCAGGGAAGTTGCGATGGTGGGCGAACTGCCGTACATCGAGGAGCCCGCCGCGGTGGCGCCGCGCGACGCACGTGACTTGTCGCGGCTGTTCTTCGACCGCCTCGCGGTTCTGGAGGAGGGCACGGCCGAATACCAGTACGCGCGCAACACCCTTATCGAGATCAACTTGTCCCTCGTGAAGTTCGCCGCCGCCCGGTACCGCAACCGGGCCGACCAGATGGAGGACATCGTCCAGGTCGGCACGATCGGCCTGATAAAGGCCATCGACCGGTTCGACCTGAGCCGTGAGGTGGAGTTCACCACCTTCGCCGTGCCGTACATCCTGGGCGAGATCAAGCGCCACTTCCGGGACACGAGCTGGGCCGTCCACGTGCCGCGCAGGCTCCAGGAGCTGCGGGTGGACCTCGCCAAGGCCGCCGCCGAGCTGGCGCAGCGCCTCGACCACACGCCGACCGCCGCGGAGCTGGCCGCGCACATGGGCCTCAGCGAGGAAGAGGTCATCGAGGGCATCGTCGCGAGCAACGGCTACACCGCCGGCTCCATCGACATGCCCGCCGACGACGCGCCCGAGCAGGCCGGCAACGCCCTCGCCGACCGGCTCGGCGAGCTCGACCCGGGGCTGGAGGGCGTCGAGAACGTCACCGCGCTCAAGCCGCTCCTGGAGGGACTCGGCGACCGCGACCGGCAGATCCTGCGGATGCGGTTCGGCGGCGAGATGACCCAGTCGGAGATCGGCGAGGAGCTGGGCATCTCCCAGATGCACGTCTCCCGGCTGCTCTCCCGCATCCTTTCCCGGCTCCGCGCGGGGCTGCTGGCCCAGCCGGCCGCGTAATCCGTAGGCCCGTAGGCCCGTAGGCCCGTAGATCCGTGGGCCCGTAGATCCGTGGGCCCGTAGATCCGTAGGCCAGTAGGCCCGTAACGCACCGCTGCCGTCACCGCTCCTGGGCTCGCCGGATACGGGCCGAGGCGCGGTGGACGGTGAAGATCAGCGCGCTCGACGCGCCGACGAGCAGGGCGACGAATCCGGGGTGGATGTCCTTGGACAGGCTCTGCGCGCCGTCAGGGCGCACCAGCCACACCACCAGCGGGATCGCGAAGGCGGCGGCCACGAGGGCGGCCGCGCCGCGCACCGCCCGGTCGCGGACCCGGGCGAGGGCTGTGACCAGGGCGATGGCGACCGGTACGGCCGCGAGCAGGGCGAACTGCCCGAGGACCATGACCGGGACCGCCCACGCGCTGACGGTCAGCGCCCGGGGCACGCGCGGAGCGCGCGGGTCCGTGCCGGTGGGCGCGAGGGACGTGGCTGCTGACATGACGAACTCCTCGGGTGGGGTGGCCGGTGCGCCACAGACTTAGTGGCTCTACCTTTCGTTAGAAGTTATAACTTCGGCGAATGTGCATCGTCAAGGGTTTTCGTAAGAGGTTCTAACTGGAGTTTGCGGCGATAGCTAACGAGGGCGGTCGGGCGGTGGCGGACCGGCCGGCGGCTCGGTGGCGCGCAGCGCGTCCAGCACCACCCGCACCGCCGCACGCGGCGGCGACCCGCGCCGGACGGCCGCCGTGATCGTGCGCGTGACGGGCGTCGCCAGCTCCCTGGTCGCCACGCGGTAGCGGCTGTGGTCGACGGCCAGGCCCGGCAGCAGCGCGATCGACAGCCCGGCCTCCACGTGCTCAAGCGCCATCATGTAATTGCTGAACCGGCCCACCACCCGCGGCTCGAACCGCGCCTGCCGGCACAGCCGCAGCGCGAGATGGGCCATGTACGACTGCGGGATGTCGAACGCCCACGACTCGTCCGCGAAGGCCGCGACGTCCACCGCCCCGCCCCGCGCCGCGGGGTGCCCCGGCGGCAGCACCAGCCGGATCGGGTCCGTCGCCAGCGGCACGAGATCGAGGTCCGGCCCCAGCGGCAGCTCGTCGAAGTCCGTGGTGGTGATGACGATGTCCGCGTCGCCGCCGCGCAGCGCCGGGAGGCTCGCGTGCGGCTCCAGCTCCAGCAGTTCCACATCGAGGTGCGGGTACGCGCGCGCCAGCCGGGTCACCGCCGGTACGGCCATCGTGTGGATCGCGCTCTGGAACGACGCGAGGCGCACCAGCCCCGCCGGTTCCTCGCCGAACCCGCGCAGCTCCGCCTCCACCCCGTCCATGTGGTCGAGGATCGCCCGCGCCCGCCGCGCCAGGATCAGCCCCGCCGGGGTCAGCCGCACCCGGCGCCCCGTACGTTCCAGCAGCTGCGTACGGGTCTCGGCCTCCAGCACGGCGAGCTGCTGGGACACGCTGGACGGGCTCATGCTGGCGTCCTGGGCGACCGCGCGGACCGTACCCAGGGTGTCCAGCCGGCTCAGCAGCCGCAGCCTCCAGGGATTCATCATCCGGTCATTGTCGTGCGAGCTGTGCGGCCGAGCCGAACAGGACGGGCGGAATCGTGAGATGGACGCGCCGTTTCCACGCGTCCTACCGTCGGCGACATGGCTGCTACGACCCCCACCACGCCCTCTTCCCCCACCCCCGACGCGCCCTCCGCCGCCGCCTTCTGGGCCGACGCCGAGCGGCACATCGTCCGCTACGGCGGCGAGTTCACCCGCGAGATCATCGACCGCGCCGCCGGGAGCTTCCTCTACACCGAGGACGGCCGGAAGCTCCTCGACTTCACCTCCGGCCAGATGAGCGCGGTGCTCGGCCACTCGCACCCGGAGATCGTGAAGACCGTCCAGCGCCAGGTGGCCTCCCTCGACCACCTCTTCAGCGGCATGCTCAGCCGCCCCGTGGTCGACCTCGCGCGGCGGCTGGCCGGCACGCTGCCCGCGCCGCTGGAGAAGGCGCTGCTGCTGACCACCGGCGCCGAGTCCAACGAGGCCGCGATCCGGATGGCCAAGCTCGTCACCGGCAAGCACGAGATCGTCTCGTTCGCGCGCTCCTGGCACGGCATGACGCAGGCCGCCGCCTCCGCCACGTACAGCGCGGGCCGCAAGGGCTACGGCCCGGCCGCGCCCGGCAACTTCGCGATACCCGCGCCGAACACGTACCGCCCCGACTTCACCGCCCCCGACGGCTCCCTGGACTGGCGCCGCCAGCTGGACTTCGCCTTCGACCTGATCGACGCCCAGTCGACCGGCAGCCTGGCCGCGTGCCTGGTCGAGCCGATCCTCAGCTCGGGCGGGATCATCGAGCCGCCGCCCGGCTACTTCGCGGCCCTGCACGAGAAGTGCCGGGAGCGCGGCATGCTGCTGATCCTCGACGAGGCGCAGACGGGCCTGTGCCGCACCGGGACCTGGTACGCCTTCGAGCGTGACGGCATCGTCCCCGACATCCTCACGCTGTCGAAGACGCTGGGCGCCGGACTCCCCCTCGCGGCCGTCATCACCAGCGCGGAGATCGAGCAGGAGGCGTACGACCGCGGCTTCCTGTTCTTCACCACGCACGCCGCCGACCCGCTGGTGGCCGCCGTCGGCAACACCGTCCTCGACGTCCTCCAGGACGAGAAGCTCGACGAACGCGCCCGGTCCCTCGGCGCGTTCCTCCACCGCGGCCTGTCGGACATCGCCGGACGCCACGAGATCGTCGGCGACGTGCGCGGACGCGGCCTGCTGGCCGGGGTGGAGCTCGTCGTGGACCGCGAGACCAAGGAGGTCTCGCACGAGCTGGGCGCCCAGGTCACCCGGCGCTGCCTCGAACTCGGCCTGCACACCAACATCGTCCAGATCGCCGGCATGGGCGGGGTCCTGCGCATCGCGCCGCCGCTCACCGCCACCGAGGACGAGCTCTCGCTCGGCCTGGACATCCTGGACCAGTCGATCGGCGCGGCCCGCGCGGGGCTCTGAAACTCGTTTCCTCGTGGGGCCTTACGGGGCCTGCGGGCCTACGGATTCAGGACGACCTTCCCCGCGACGGTCCCGGACTCGGCCAGCCGCACCGCCTCCGCGATCCGGGCCAGCGGCAGCTCGGCGGCGATGCGGGGCGTGATGTCGCCGCGCTGGACGGCCGCGAAGACCTGGGCGAGGTCGGCGCCGATACGGGCCCGGAACCGGTTCTTGGCGTGCTTGCGGCCGGCCCAGATGTTGAAGAAGTAGGCGCGGCGGCGGTTGGGCAGCGCGTTCCACAGCCACAACCGGCCGATCAGCATCAGGATCGGCCAGGAGCCGGAGCCCTCGTCGTCGCGGGTCGAGGCGCTGCCGTACGAGACGAGGGCGCCGCCGGGGGCGAGCAGCCCCCAGGAGTCGACCGCGCTGTCCGCGCCCACGTGGTCGAAGACGGCGTCCACCCCGCCGGGCGCGAGCATCCGGACGCGGGTGGGCACGTCCTCGGTGCGGTAGTCGACGGGCACCACGCCTTGGGCGCGCAGCGCGTCGTGGTGGCGGGCGGAGGCGGTGCCGACGACCTTCGCCCCGGCGGCGAGGGCGAGCTGGACGAGGACGGTGCCGACGCCGCCGTTCGCGCCGTGCACCAGGACCGTCTGCCCGGCGCGCACCCGCGCCTTGCGGTGCAGCATCTGCCAGGCGGTGATGCCGTTGACGACGACGGTCTCCGCCTCCGCCGCGCCGATCCCCTCGGGTACGGGCACGATGTCGGCCGCGTCGACGACCACGTGGCTGGCCCAGCCGCCGACCTTGGTCATCGCCGCCACCCGCAGCCCGACCAGCCCGGCGTCCACCCCTTCGCCGACCGCGAGCACCCGGCCGACCAGGTCGTAGCCGGGCACGAACGGGAACGGGGGCTGGTCGAAGTAGCGACCCCGCCGCATCTGCTGCTCGGCGAAGGAGACCCCGGTCGCCTCCATGGCGATCGTGACCTGGCCCGGCCCCGCGCCGGGGATGTCCCCGTGTCGCAGTTCGAGCCCCTCGGGCTCGACCTTGCCCGGCAGGACGACCTCCACCAGTCCGCCTGCGCTCGTTCCGCCTGCGTTCATGACGACCTCCACCGCGTTCCGGGTTGCCCACGTGCTGTGAGTTGTTATTGCTTACGTTATAGGTTGTAACTCCAGTGAGGCGCGATCGTCAAGAGGGGTGCGTGATAGCTTCTAACTAATACTTGAGCCAATAGCGCAGTATGGGCGGGAAGGGCGGCGGCCGACATGGCGGAGGCAACGAACAACGACACGCAGGCGAACGGCGCCAAGACGGGCCCGCGCGAGCGCTACCGCGCCCAGGTGCGTGCGGAGATCAAGGAATGCGCGTGGCGGCAGATGGCCGAGGCGGGGGCGTCCGCGCTCTCCTTCAACGCCGTCGCCAAGCAGATGGGCATGACCGGGCCCGCGCTCTACCGCTACTTCGCCAGCCGCGACGACCTGATCACCGAGCTGGTCAAGGACGCGTACCGCAGCCTCGCCGACACCATGCGGGCGTCGGTGGACGCGGGCCCCGACCCCGCCGCGCTGGGCCACGCCATGCGCGCCTGGGCGCTGGCCGACCCACAGCGGTACTTCCTCGCCTTCGGCACGCCCGTACCCGGCTACCACGCGCCCGGCGAGATCACCCGGATCGCGGACGAGGTGATGGCGTCCATGCTCGCCGCCTTCGCCGCCCTTCCCGCGGGTGGCCTTCCCGCGCGCGGCCCGGCGACGCCGTTCGAGACGCATCTCGAAGGCCACCGGGAGTGGGCCGACGGCCACGCCTCGCCCGCGACGCTCCGCCGGGTCCTGGCCTTCTGGACGCGGCTGCACGGCGCCGTGTCCCTGGAGCTGGCGGGCCACTTCACCGGGATGGGGTTCGACCCCGCGCGGCTGTTCGCGGCCGAGCTGGACGATTTGCTGGCGGGGGTGGGGGTGCGGGCGGAGGAAGCGGCCCCTGCCACACGCCCGTAGCAGCCGTTACTGACTCAGCGGCTGAACGGCCCGCTCCTCCGCGTCGCGCGCATCGCGAAAGCCGTCCTCCCGGAGACCGCCCTCCCGGAACCCTTCCTCCCGGAGGCCGTCTTCCCGAAACCCGTCGGCCGGCTGCGGTATCCCCGTCCCCACGGGCCGCAGCCACGTCGCCCGCACCGTCTTGCCCGCCGCGTGCGGATCCACTTCGAGACAGGTCGCCAGCCGCTGCACCATGTGCCAGCCGAGCCCGCCGCCCCCGCCGAGGTCCGGCGCGCGCGGTACGGGCGGGGCGGGGCTGGAGTCGTCGATCTCCAGCACCAGCCGGCCCTGGCAGGCCCGCAGACACAGCCGCCACCAGCCGGAAGTGTGCCGGATGGCGTTGGTGACCAGCTCCGACACGACGAGCATCACCGCGTCCCGGTCCGCCCACGGGCAGTCGCTGGCCAGGAACTCCGCCGCGGCGAGGCGGGCCCCAGCGGCGTCGGACTGCTGGGACTCCATGACCACCATTGCCGCCGCCTCATCTCTTCCGCCGAAAACTCGTTCAAGGGATTCTCACCCGAGAAACGCTTACCCAGCGATCAGCGGCTCATGAGCACTCCGGAGGACGAGGGTATGCGCAGTGCGCACTCGACGGAACCGCGGATTCGCTGGACGGTGGAGGGAAGGCGGAGGACAGCTGCCAAGGAGGCGGTCGCGATGGATCGTACGGACCCTGGAAACCCGTTCTTGAGCGGCCTGTACGCCCCGGTGAGCGAGGAGGTCACCGCCCGCGGGCTGCCGGTCACCGGACGCATCCCCGACGCGCTCAACGGACGGTACCTCCGCAACGGGCCCAACCCGATGGGCGTGGACGACCCGGCGGCCCACCACTGGTTCATGGGGCAAGGAATGGTGCACGGCGTACGGCTGCGCGGCGGCCGGGCCGAGTGGTACCGCAACCGCTGGGTCCGCAGCGACGCCGTCGCCCTGCGGCTGGGCGAGAAGCTGCCGCACGGCCCCCGCCACCTCGACATGGACGCGGCGCCCAACACCCACATCACCCGCTTCGCCGGCCGCTACCTCGCCACCGTCGAGGGCGGCCCGCTGCCGTACGAGCTCGACGGCGAGCTGAACACCATCGGCCCGCACGACTTCGGCGGCACCCTCCGGGGCGGCTTCGCCGCGCACACCGTCATCGACCCGGTCGACGGCGAGCTGCACGCGGTCGCGTACTGCTGGGCGTACCCGTATGTGACGTACCTCGTCGTCGGCGTCGACGGGCGGGTGCGGCGCTCCGTGGACATCCCCGTCGAGGGCCGCCCGATGATGCACGACTTCTCGCTCACCGGCTCCCACGTGCTCCTCTACGACCTGCCCGTCGTCTTCAGCACCCAGATGGCGGCCGACGGCACGGGCTTCCCCTACGCCTGGGACCCCGAGCGGCAGCCCCGGCTCGGCGTGCTGCCGCGCGACGGCGACGCGGCGGACGTCCGCTGGCTGGAGATCGACCCCTGCTTCGTCTTCCACCCCATGAACGCCTACGAGGAGAACGGCCGCATCACCGTCCGCCTCGCCCGCTACGACCGGCTCTTCGGCAAGGGCAGCCCCGGCCCCGACGAGTCGCCGCCGCTGCTGGAGCGGTGGACCGTCGACCTCGCCGCGGGGTCCGTGGCGCGGGAGCGGCTCGACGACCGGCCGATGGAGTTCCCGCGCGTCGACCCGCGCCGGCACACCGCGCCGCACCGGTACGGCTACGGCGTCCTGGCCCCGGCCGAGGGCTTCGGAGGCACCGCCGCCCGTCTGCACCTCACCGAACAGGGGCCCGCGGCCGACGGGAACCGGGTGGGCGCTGGGCTGGTCAAGTACGACCTGGAGCGCGGCACCAGCGAGGTCCGCCGCAACGCGCCGGGGGAGGACACCGGCGAGGCGGTCTTCGTGCCCGCGAGCCCGGACGCCGCCGAGGACGACGGCTGGCTCCTGTCGTACGTCTTCGACCCGGAGCGCGGCGCGAGCGACCTCGTCGTACTCGCCGCGCAGGACTTCACGGGCGCCCCGGTGGCACGGGTGCACCTGCCGGTACGGGTGCCGATCGGCTTCCACGGCAACTGGCTGCCGGACACGGGCTGACGCTTTGCGGGGGCTCTACGGGGTTGCCACGACCGGCGGCGGGGCAGGGCACGGGCGGGGAGGGACACATGACCGAGGTGTACTTGCGGCGCCTGACACGATGGCAGGCCGACCAGCAGCGGGAGGCCGTCGCGGACTTGCACGCGGCGGCGTACCACAGGGGGACCGGGCGGGAGTTCCACGACCGGCGGTTGTTCCTCGACCGGTTCGAGGACCATGTCCAGCGGCCCGGCTTCGACATGGTCATCGCCGGCGGCACGGGCCTGGCCGGCTGCGTCTACGGCTTCCCGCCCGACCGCGACGGCGAGTTCTGGAAGGGCTTCCGCGGCGGCGTCTCGCCCGAGGTCGAGGAGCTCACCGCCCTCGGCCGGCTCTTCACCGTCGCCGAACTCATGGTCCTCCCCGCCTACCGCCGCAACCGCGTCGCCACCCGCCTCCAGACCCACCTCCTCGCCCGCACCACCGCCCAACTGGCCGCCGTCCTCCTCGAACCCTCGAACACGGCGGCTCGCACCGCCTACCGGTCCTGGGGCTGGACGAAGCTGGGCGAACTGTCGCCGGTGGACGGCAGACCGGAACTGGAGGCTTGGAGCCGCGCGTTGGGGGTGTGATTCCTGCGGGGCTACGGGGCTACGGGGCTACGGGGGCCTGTTCGGGCCTCAGCAGTGTCCGGGACCGTACGGCCGTGTCCGGTCGTGTCCGGTCGTGTCCGGGCCCGTACGTTCCCCGGCGTACGGGCGTGCTCGGGGCGCGTACGGTCCGATGGTCCCGCCCCCTCCGGCCCCGCCCGTGCCCCGTTAGCGGGAGCCCGCCCACTCCTCCGGCGGGAAGTGGGTGCGCGTCGGGGGACATGGGTCCGTACCGGAGGGGCGGGACGTCTCCGGGTCGGCACGGGCGAACCCGCCGCCACGGGGGCGCCCGTGACCGAGGATGTCGGTATGACAGGTACCGATACGCCATGGGGGCGCTGGGAACCCGCGCCCCTGCCCGAAGTGGCCGCCCTCTTCTCGGGCTTGGCCGCTGATCCAATGCGGTCCGGGCGCGGAGCGCCGTGGTGGATCGCGGGCGGGTACGCCATCGAGCTCGCCGTCGGCCGCGCCTTCCGGGACCACGGCGACATCGACGTCCTGCTGCTCCGCCGCGACCAGCTCGCGGCGCAGCGCGCACTGCCCGGCTGGGAGTGGTGGGCCGCCGACCCGCCCGGCACCCTCCGTCCCTGGCGGGAGGGTGAGATGCTGCCGGACCACGTCCACGACATCTGGTGCCGCCCCGGCCCCGCCGAGCCCTGGCGTATCCAGGTCATGCTCGACGAGAGCGAAGACGGCGGGGGCAGCCAGGGCGACGCCGTGGAGTGGGTCTCGCGCCGCGACAGCGGGGTGCGCCGCCCCGTCAGGACGCTCGGCGCGTTGTCGGCCGAGTCCGTTCCGTACCTGGCGCCCGAGGTGCAGCTGTACTACAAGGCCAAGGACCCCCGCCCGAAGGACGAGCGGGATTTCGCTGCCGCGCTCCCGGCCCTCTCCCCGGCGGCCCGGCGCTGGCTGGTCGCCGCCATGGATCGTACATACGGGCGTCATCCCTGGTCACAGCGGTTGGCGGCGGCGCCTGTCGAGTGAGCTGCGTGAGTCCGGTGCGCCGTTCGGGTGGCGCGGAAAATCTCCGGCGGCGCGTGTCGAGAACGGCCCGCCCGCTCCGACGTCTCCTGTGAGAGGCGCCCACCGGGCGCCGGAACGAGAGGAACGGTGAGGACGATGAAGTATCTGATCATGGTGCTCGGCAAGCAGGCCGACTACGACGCGATGAGCGGCTCCCCGGCGCCCGGCCAACCGGCGTGGACGGAGAAGGACATCCAGGCGATGTACGGCCACATGGGAGCGATCAACGACAGCCTGGCCGAGTCCGGCGAACTGGTCGACGCGCAGGGCCTCACCGAGCCCTCCCAGGGCAGGCTCGTCACCGCGGCGAAGGACGGCACGCCCGTCGTCTCGGACGGGCCGTACGGGGAGGCCAAGGAGGTCATCGCGGGGTACTGGGTGGTCGACGTCGAGAACATCGAGCGCGCCACGGAGATCGCGGCCCGCGCGTACGCCTGCCCCCAGCCGGAGGGCGCGCCGAACTACCCGGTGGTGGTGCGGCCGATCGGAGAGATGCAGGGGGACGAGATGTAAGAGGCGGCGCGGGATACCGGGGGCGGACCGTGAGCGGTGACGCCATGGGGAACGCCATGGGGGACGCCATGGGGGACGAGGACCTGCTGCGCGGCCTGGCGCCGCAGGTCCTCGGCGCGCTCGTACGGCGGTACGGGCACTTCGACGCCGCCGAGGACGCGGTGCAGGAGGCGCTGCTCGCCGCGGCCGTCCAGTGGCCCGCCCAGGGCAGGCCGGACCATCCGCGCGGCTGGCTGATCCGCGTGGCCTCCCGCCGCCTCACCGACGAGCTGCGCGGCGAGGAGGCCCGTAGGCGACGGGAGGAGAATGCCGCCGCCCTGACGCCGCGCGACGAGTTCAGCGCGCCGCCGCCCGGCGAGGGGCGCGCGCCGTCCGAGGACGACACGCTGACCTTGCTGTTCTTGTGCTGTCACCCCGAACTCACCCCGGCCGCGCAGATCGCGCTGACGCTGCGCGCCGTGGCGGGCCTGACCACCGCGGAGATCGCGCGCGCCCATCTCGTACCCGAGGCGACGATGGCGCAGCGGATCAGC
This sequence comes from Streptomyces sp. NPDC057654, assembly GCF_042800135.1. Lineage (NCBI taxonomy): Bacteria > Bacillati > Actinomycetota > Actinomycetes > Kitasatosporales > Streptomycetaceae > Streptomyces > Streptomyces sp. NPDC057654. The sequence continues at coordinate 12,938 of NZ_JBHVHQ010000028.1, forward strand.
AGGGCGAAGAAACGCGTCAAGTCGTCGGGGGTCCCCTTCGCCCAGCCGGACCACCCCGAACGCGAAGAGCGCCTGGCCGCCGTCCTACAGACCTTGTATCTGCTGTTCAACGAGGGATACACCGCCACGTCGGGCAGCAGCCTGCAACGGGCCGAGCTGTCCGGCGAGGCCATCCGGCTGACCCGCGCGGTCCGGCGGCTCCTGCCGGAGGACGGCGAGGTGGCCGCTCTGCTGGCCCTCATGCTGCTCACGGACGCCCGCCGCCCCGCCCGTACCGGCCCGGACGGCGACCTCGTACCGCTCGCCGAGCAGGACCGCGGGGCGTGGGACCGCGAGGCCATCGACGAGGGAACCGCGCTGGTCAGGCGGGCTCTCTCGGCCCGTACGCCGGTCGGCCCGTACCAGCTCCAGGCGGCGATCGCCGCGCTCCACGACGAGGCGGAACGGTCCGAGGACACCGACTGGCCGCAGATCCTCGCCCTCTACGGGCTGCTCGAACGCGTCGCGCCCGGCCCCGTGGTCACGCTCAACCGCGCCGTCGCGCTGGCGATGGTCCACGGCCCGAGGGCCGGGCTCGGCCTCCTCGCGACCCTGGACGCCGACGCGCGGATGGCCGAACACCACCGGCTCGACGCGGTACGGGCCCATCTGCTGGAGCAGACGGGGGACGTGGCAGCGGCGCGGGCCGCCTACCAGTCGGCGGCGAGCCGCACCGCCAGCCTGCCGGAACGCCGCTACCTCCAGGCGCGCGCTACCCGGCTGAGTGCGGGGAACGCCGGATGATCCCGGTCCGCTTGACGGTGGCCAGGATCGGGACGGTCTCGATGCCGGTGATCAACTCCAGCGCGCCGACCGCGGTGGTGAGGAAGGCATAGAGCGCGTCGAGATCGGCGGCGGCCACCGCGACCAGCAGATTGGCCTGCCCGGTGGTGGCCGCGGCGAACCGTACCTGTGGATGGTCGCTCAGAGCCCGCGCGGTGGCTTCCAGCCCGCCGGGCGCCACCGTGATCCACAGCAGCGCCTCCGCATGGACGCCCAGCAGCGCGAGATCCACCTCGGTGGCGGGCCGTACGGACCCGTCGCGCACGAGCGCGTCGAGCCGGCGGCGCGCGGTGAGCGCGGAGACGCCCGCGCGATGCCCCAACTCCCCGTACGTGGCACGGCCGTCGGCGGCCAGCGCCTCGACGAGCGCGTCGTCGACGGCGGTGACGGGCGTGGGGTCCGGGCTGGGAGACGGTCCGGGGCCGGGGGAGAGAAAGGCGAGCTGATCGGGCGTCAGGAGACCGGCTGTCCAGCGGAGCGACGCCGGGTAGACGCGCATCAGGCTGTGCGCGGTCCAGGAGTCCACGGCGGCGGTGGCGGGCAGATCGCGCAGCAGCAGCGCGTTACGGGCGTCGGGCCCGTCCAGGAACGTGATCGTGCAGATCTCGTCACCCCCGCCCATGATGTCCACCCACACCGTGTCGCGTCGCCGCGCCAGCGTCGCGGCGACCGCCCGGATGCGCTGCGGGCGGCAGCGGATGCGCAGGGCCATCGGTACGAGCCCGGTGAACCGTGCGGGGCTGCGTACGGCGGTCGCCCGCAAGGTGCCGTCGTGGAACAGCGGCGCGGCCCGGCGGACGACCGTGCGCTCGGAGACGCCCAGACACGCGCCCACGGTGCGCCAGGAGGCGCGGGGCGAGGCGAGGAGGACGGCGGTGATCCGGCGGTCCGTATCGTCGAGGGAGTGGCGCACATTCGGCATGCTAGGCGGTTTCGGTGTCCGGATTTCTTCTGCGGGACGGTGAATCATGGCCACAACCGGCGCAGAGCCCGTAGAACGATCACGAGACCGGTGCAGTGCACAGAGAGGTGACAGCCATGGCGGACAGCGCGGCGACGGACGCAGCGGTGACGGACGCGGAGCGGCGGCCGTTGGTGATGACGGACCGGGGTCGGGTGCGAGGGGTGACGGAGGGCCCGGTGGCGGCCTTCCGCGGCATCCCGTACGCGGCGTCACCGGTGGGGAAGCTGCGCTTCGCGCCGCCGAAGCCGCATGAGGGCTGGTCGGAGGTCCGGGACGCGGCGCGATCGGGCCCGTCCGTACCGCAGAACGCGTCGAGGCTTGAGGCGGTGATGGGGAAGCGCACTCCGAACTGGTCGGAGGACGGCTGCCTCAACCTGAACGTATGGACGCCGGTGGAAGCGGTACGTGATTCGGCCCCCGGCCGCCGCCCGATACTGATCTGGTTCCACGGCGGCGGCTTCACGTCGGGATCGGGCGGCTGGGACTGGTACGACGGCGGACGGCTGGCGGCCCTGGGCGATGTGGTGGTCGTGACGGCCAACTACCGCTTGGGCCCGCTGGGTTACATCCACCTGCCGGAACCGGACTCCGACAACCTGGGGCTGCGCGACCAGGCGGCGGTGCTGCGCTGGGTACGCGCCAACGCCGAGGCGTTCGGCGGCGACCCGGAGGCGATCACGGTGGGCGGCCAGTCGGCGGGCGCGTACGCGTCCCTGGCCCTGGCGCTCGTACCGGAGACGCGCCCGCTGATCCGCGGCGTGATCGCGCAGAGCGGCCCGTGGGGCATGGAACCGCAGGACCCGGCCCAGGCGACCGACCACACGGCGGCGCTGATCCGCCTCCTGGGCGTGGACGCCGCCCCGAACCCCGGCGACGCCCTCCGCGAACTCCCGGTGGAACGCCTGCTCGCCGCCTACGCCCAACTCTCCGCCGACCTGGCCGTATCGGGCCACATCGACCCGCCGCTGTTCCCGGTCCTGGGCGGCGCCGGAATGCCGTCGAGCCCACTGCCGCAGTCGGTGGCGAACGGCGACCTGGGGGACGTCCATCTGCTGATCGGTACGGTGAAGGACGAAATGACGGCCTTCGTAGGAGCCGGCCCCCACACCCAGCCCCTCACGGACAGCGTGATGCGCACCCCCGCCCTGGAAATCGCCGCGTCCCGCGCCGAACAGGGCACCCCGGCATACGCCTACCAATTCGACCGCGAAGCACCGAACGGATCGGACCTGGGCGCCACCCACTGCGCCGAAATCCCCTTCCTCTTCGGCACCTTCGAAGCCTTCGCCGACAGCCCCATGCTCGGCCAACCGACTCCGTCGGACCACGCCCTGTCCACCGCCTTCGCCTCGGCCTTCGCGGCCTTTGCCGCCACGGGCTCCCCGAACGGGGCGGGGCTGGAGCCTTGGGAGGCTCAGGGGGTGAAGCGGTTCGGGTAGGGATTGGTGCGTGAAGAGCGGGCCGCCGGTGTATGGGCGGCCCGCGCTCGGTATCAAATGTCGTTCTCCGTCAATGGCGGCGTCGGGTGGGTGCCGCGACCTGCTGGCGAGGAGCCCTCCGGCTGCATGGATGGCATGCAGACATTTGGGCGCTTAGATGCGATACGTATCAAACCGCCGAAAGGTTTACCGTTCGCGTCCTCGAATTCGACTCCCGATTGGTTGCCGGAATGCCGATCCTGCGAGAAGTGCTGGGTTTCAACGACCGATTGGTCGGCGGGTGTAGCGGGCATGTAAACTTTGCTCTCCTGTAGCTCAAGATCGGCGGAGCCCAGGATCGTACCCGTTAGGATAACCATTGCAAAGTTCCCAGGTGGAGCCCTGAGAGGCGGGGGCATGGTAGGGCAAGTGGTAGGTGACAGCCTCTTCCGCACCCGGCCCGGGGCTAACTCTCAGGTCCCTCCCTCTCGAACTCATCGATCCGGCGATCCAGGCGCTCGCATTCGGACGGGTCCAAGCCTTCGAAGCGGCGCCGGGCCCGCTGCCACAGTGCCCGCGCGGCCTCGCGCCGGCCCGCCTGTGCCCGTACCTCGGCGAGCTCCGCACAGGCCCTGGCTTCGTCCTCAGGGGAGTGGATCTCGCAGGCGATCTTCAGGGCGGCCGTCAGATGATCAGCTGCCGCATCGGTGTCGCCGAGCCGGCGTTCCGCGGCTCCCAGGCCGCGGAGCGACTGCCCTTCTTCCAGGCCCGCGCCGATTCCACGAGCCAATTCCAGGGCGCTTTGGTGATGGGCTGCCGACTCTTCGTACTGCCCGGACTCGTACAAGGCATTGCCGATCTCGATCACCGTGATGGTTTCGTTGCGGCGATCACCCAGGTTTCGGAAGCAAACTAATGCCGAACGGTATCGGGAGAGAGCCTCGTCCAGCTCTTCCGGCAGGCGAAAGGCGTTCGCGAGGTTCAGCTGAGCCATTCCCTGCTCGGCTCGGCTGCCGGATTTAAGAGCTATGGCGAGCGACTCCGTGAAGGACCGCCTAGCCGATTCCCGTTCCCCGATGTGGAGCTGAACCTCCGCGCTATTATTCAGCGCCTGAAGCTGCCCACGCTCATCATTTTCCGCGCGGAACAGAACCAGCGCCTCCTGGAAGTCTCGCAGCGCCTCCGCCGGATTTCCCAGATGCAGCTGGGCGATACCCATGTTGTTCCGGCTGCGAGCCTCGTTCCAGCGATCGCCCGAACCCACGCTGAGCTCCAGCGCCTCCTGCGCCACCGAGAGCATGGAACGGGACTGGCCGCGATACCAGTGCAGTACGGCCAACTGCTGAAGCGCGTCCGCCACCGTGCTGGTGTCGCCGACGGTGCGCGCCAGGGACAGCGCGCGCTCGCACGCCGACGCGGCCTGCGCGTAGCGCCCGGCGTGGGCGTGTGTGGTGGCCAGGTCCGTCAGGGCCCTGGCCTCCGCCTGCGGGGCGTCCGCCGTGCGCCAGTACGTGGCCGCGTGCTGGTGGATGTCCTCGCCCTCGGCCCAGTACCCGTCCGCGTCCAGAAATGCGGCGAGGACATGGCCGAACTGGGCGGCCTGGCGTGGATTCCCATGCGAGCGGGCGTATTCCTCCGCCGCGATGAGGGCGCCGTGCTCCGTCGACAGCCATGATTTCGCCTCCGAAACCCCTTCCCATGAGGGAAGTTGATCCGGAGTGAACGCGTGGCCAATGCCGAGGCGCGGACGCCTCGGATGGATCACCCGGTCCGCTGCGTCGGTGGCGGCGAGGTAATAGGCGATCAGTCGTTCCCGCACCAGATCCCGTTCCTCCGGCGGATCTTGGGCGGCTAGTGTGAGGGAGTATTCGCTGAGAAGATCATGCGTCGTAAACCTGTCCGCGGTCGGCTCCTGGAGGAGATGCGCGTCGAGGAGGCTCTCCAGGACGCGCTCGGTCTGTCCGAGCGGCAGACCCGTGAGAGCCGAGGCGGCGTACAGGTCGAATGTCGGTCCGAGGCGGAGTCCGAGCAGGCGGAAAACCGTTCGCTCGTCAGTGGTCAGAGCGTTATAGGACAACTCGAACACTCGGGCTATGTCGGTATGTACGTCCCGGATTTCATCGAGCCTGCCCCGGCTGCGCGATAGCCGCTGCATCAGATGGCGTGTGGTCCAGGACGGGCGGGAGATCAGCCGGCCTGCGGCGAGTTCGATCGCGAGCGGTAAATGGCCGCATAAGCGCACTATCTCGGCCACTTCCTCGTGATGTGACGTGCGCTCCGCCCCGACCAGTTCCGTGAACAGCGCGACGGCGTCGTCGTGCGGCATCAGGTCCAGGAAGACCGGGCGCACCCCCGGTACGCCCGCCAGGCGGCGACGGCTGGTGATGATGATCAGCGAGGACGAGCCGGCGGGCAGGAGCGGCCGGATCTGGGCAGGTCCGGCGGCGTCGTCCAGGATGACCACCGCGCGCCGCGAACTCAGCAACGTGCGCCAGCGGGAGGTGAGTTCGTCCAGACCGCGCTGCGCCCCGGTCGACTCCACCCCGAAGAGCCGCAGGAGCGTGGTGAGCGCCGCGACGGGCGTCAGCGGCTGCCCGTTGGGGGAGTGGGCCCGTAGATCCAGGTGGATCAGGCCCCCTGGATAGTGCGTGCTCAGCCGTCGCGCGGCATGGAGTGCCAGCAAGGACTTGCCGACTCCGGCCATACCGGAAATGGCCTGCAATGCGATGACCGCACCGCCGGAGCCGGGCGTGCCGTTGGAAGGGGCTCCCGACGCCGAGTCCACAATGGTCCGTAACTCCGCTTCCCGCCCCACCAGTTCCGCGTGCGTCGGCAGATTGGTGGGCGAGGGTGCGGCCCCCGTATCGGCTCCGGCCCCGGCTCCGTTCTCGCCCTCGACGGCAGCCGGTGCCGCGGCAGCCGGAGGCCGCGGGGGCGCGAGGAGCTCCCGTGCCGGTGCCTGGTTCAGGATGAGTTGGTAGATGCGGCGGAGGGGTTCGCCGGGGTCGGCGCCGAGTTCTTCGCTGAGGCGGCGGCGGGTGGCTTCGTAGGTGCGGAGGGCGTCGGCTTGGCGGCCGCAGCCGTAGTTCGCCGCCATGAGCATGCCAACCAAGGTCTCATCGGTGGGGTGCTGCTCCAGGAGTATCGACAAGTCGCCCACGAGGTCGGCGTAGCGGCCCATGCGCAGTTCGACGGCGGCGCGGTTCAGGGTGGCGGCGAGGCGGCGCTCCTCCAGGCTCGCACGGATGGTGTCGGCCCACAGGCCCGTGAGGCCGGCGAGCGGTTCGCCCCGCCACAAGGTCTCCGCCCGCTGGAAGAGGGCGAGGGCCCGGTCGTCGTCGCCGCTGTCCGCGATGGCGCGCGCCTGGGCCGTCAGCCGGCGGTAGCGGTGGCAGTCGACGGTCTCCGGGTCGATGTCGAGCGCGTACGCGTGGGCCTGCTGGACGAGGTGGTCGCAGCCGTCGGCGTCGCGGAGCCGGCGCCGGAGTTTGCACGCATATGCGTGCAAACTGGCGCGCGGCTTGGCCGGCGGCCGGTGGTCCCACAACCGGTGGATCAGCGTGTCGAGCGGAACCGGCCGCCCCGCGTCGACGGCCAGGGCGGCGAGGAGCGTACGGCCCTTGGCGGAGCCCAGACCGTCATGGCGGCCGGCTATCCGCAGGTCGACGGGGCCCAGGACGAGAACTTCGAAATCCACCAGCGTTCCCTTCGCCGGGTCCGCTCCGCTCTCCTTTTACCAAAGAATGGCACACCTTCAACAAAGGCAACCAGACACCACTGCTTGATCCATTTTCTTGGCCGAAACGCCCCGTGCGGGGACCGCGTTCAGCCCAGTTCGAGGCTGGTCACGCCGTACGTACGTACGGAGTCGACCGACGGCGCGGGTCCCGCGTACATGCGCACGGTGTGCGAACTGGGCGCCAGGCCGCGTGCGACGGCGAGGTCATGGGCGGCGCGCTGCGGCTCGGGGACATCGAGAGCAACCGTTTCTCCCGGCCCGAGACCGGCGGTGAGCGCGTCGAAGAGCGCCTCGGCGCTCTCGCGGTCGTCGGCGAAGAGCGGCCCGATGCGGTGGCCGTCGCGGGCGGGACGGATCACTCCGTACCCGGCAATCTGCCCGTCGCGCAGGTGTACGTGCGCGATATGACCGTCGGCCGTCAGCCAACGGGCGAGGAATTCGCGCCGGTCGGCGGGGAAGCACCGCCGGTCGTACGCGGCGATGGCATCGAGGCGGTCCGGGGCGATGGGGGTGGTGACGGGGATGGTGACGGGGGGTGTTACCGGGATTGTCGCCGCGCCCGTGACCGTACGGCCGGCCGTGCCGTCGCCTCCGCGCGGGCGGCCCACGTAGCGGATCGTGTCGTAGACGGCCTTGAACCCGGCCCGCTTGTACGTGGACTGCTGCGCCGGGACCGCGTCCAGGCCGACGGTCCGCGTACCGGCGTGCGGGAAGGCGGCGCGCCAGGTGGCCAGGCCCAGGCCCTGGCCGCGGTGGTCGGGATGGACCATGTAGTAGCCCAGGAACGCGTACTGGTCCGAGTAGTTGACGACCGATATCGACGATACGGGCGGGGCGCCGCCGCCGGCCTCCAGGCGGCCTATGAAGAAGCCCGCGGGGTCGATCGGGTGGAAGGCGGCCGTGTCGCCGCGGCCGGGGTTCCACCCCTCCTCGGCGGCCCACTTCGCCACCTGGTGCCAGTCGTCCAGGGGCGCGGTGCTGACGGTGAGTTCGCCGAGGGGGTTCATGTCTTCGGTGGTTCCCTTCGTGTGGTTGACGGCGTGTCAGGCAGCGGGTCGTGGCCGACTGACGCGGTCCGCGTCAGCACAGGCCAGCCGTGATCTGATCAGATCAAGTCCGATCAGATCAGGTCCATGGCGGCCACCTCGTCGGGGCTTCCGTAGCTCACCGGCCCCTGGAAGCGCCGACGGGCGGTGGCGAACCACCACACCGTGGCGATCAGCAGCACCACTCCGAGCGCGATCGGCGCGTAGTTGAAGGAGGAGGCGGTGATCGGGGACGCCTGGGGGAGCATGAACAGCACATTGCTGATCACGATCCAGGTGACGGCGACGCCCGCGACGAGCTTGCCGTAACGGCCCAGATTCCAGGGGCCGGGCTGGAAGTCGTTCAGCCGCAGCCGAAGGAAAATCGGCACGCCGTAGGCGAGGAAGAGGCCCACGACATTGACGCTCACAATGGCCGTGAACGCGGTGTGCGACCACCAGCCCGGTATGACGAGCACCAGCGGACAGGCGGCGGCGAGCCATACGGCCTTGACCGGTGTGCGTGTTCGCGGGGACACGGAATGCCACCAGCGGGAGCCGGGCATCGCGCCGTCGCGGGAGAAGGCGAAGATCTGCCGGGTATTGCTGGTCATGTTGGCCAGTCCGCAGAAGAGCATCGCTCCGATCACGATCAGTAGCAGCAGCTTGGCGGTGCCCATGCCGAGCGCGTCGATGAGAATCTGCACCGGCGGCGCGGTGGCGCTCGCTTCGTGCGCGTAATCGCGGATCGCGTAGATCAGCGCGAGCATGAGGATGAGCCCGGCGATGGCGGAGTAGGCGATCGCGCGCATGATGCCCCTGGGGGCGTTGACGGTGGCCTGCACGGTTTCCTCGGACATGTGGAAACTGCCGTCGAATCCCGTGAAGGTCCAGCTCGTGACGAGCAGGCCCAGCATTCCGCCGTACAACCCGCTGGTGAATCCCGTGTTGTTGGCGAAATGAGTCACGAACGAGGCGGGCTGGTGGTGCGTGGGGATCACGACGAGGGTGATCACGATGATCACCATGCCGACGAGCAGCCACCACACCGAGATGCGGTTCAGCACGGCGACCAGCTGCACGGTGTAGGTGTTGGCCAGCGCCTGGATCAGCAGGATGACGGCGGTGATGGCGACCGTGTGCTGGGCCGTTGCCTGGTAGGAGGGCCACTGCATCGAGATGAACGCCTGGATGAAGGTGGCCGCGGCGAAGTTCGTGGCGGCCGTGCCGCCGACCTGCCCGACGAAGTTGAGCCAGCCCGTGTACCAGGACCAGGCGCCGCGGTGCCGCTTGGCGAGCTTGCCGGCGGAGAAGTACAGGGCGCCGCTGGTCGGATAGGCGGAGGCGATCTCGCCCATCGAGGCGCCGACGAACAGCACCATGACGGAAACGCCGATCCAGCCGAAGACGAGAATCGAGGGGCCGCCGGCGTTCATCCCGAAACCGAAGGAGGAGAAGATCCCGGAGATGATGTTGATGATGGTGAAGGATATCGCGAAGTTGTCGAAGGCCCGGAATCTCCGGGTGAGTTTTCGCGGATATCCCATGGCATGCAGGGTGGCATCGTCGTCGAGGGCGCCGGGGGCCGGCTCAAGACGTGATTTCGAGCGGGATAGGGACGTGCGCTCGGGCACAACCGTGGCCTTTCTGGGGAGAGGGGTGAGGAGCGGATGAAATCTATGAAACGTCCGGGAGGGGAACTCGTATCTCTATGGCGGACATCCTGTGAAAAATTCGGTGGACGATAGGGGGAAACGTAGGCAGAAGACTGTGTACGGGTAATCGGGAAAGGTCGGGAAAGGTCAGGAAGTGCTGGGTACGGGAAGTCCGCACGAGCGTCTTGCCTTGGTCAGTTGCTCCTCCGGTTCGCCGAATGCGCTCCAGGGCATCCGGGATGCGTACGGCCCCATGGCCGTGAAGACTTCGCGGGCCTCGAATTCGCACTTCGCCATGTAGAGCGCGTGCGCGAGATAGGCCAGGTCGAGTACGGGCGTGAACGGGTACTGCGCGACCTGGGGAAACCAGGTGTGGTAAATGCCCATGGCGGTGGCCCGCCACTGCGTCTGCTCCCAGGTGCGGTCGGCCAGCAGGGCGTGCGGGTCGTAGTCCTCGACCAGCGCCACCAAGGGCAGCAGGCGCAGCGCGGACGTGGCCGGGGCGCGCTGGCTCAGGAAGGAGGCGACGTCCCAGCGTGCGCTGGCGGAACCGCCGTGCCGGGTGAAGAAGTACGCGAGGAAGCGGTGGTGCGCCTCGCGGTTCCAGGGGTCGAGCCGCAGAATGTGCGCGAAGAGATACCAGGGTCCGGGCGGCGCGGTGAGCAGCCCTTGGGGGGCGGGGTCACGCACCTTCTGGAGCCGGGCCAGCGCGAGCTGTATCACCCAGGGCGTGGGGTCCTCGGGGAGCATCTCCGCCGCCCGTTCGCAGGCCGATTGTGCTATCCGTACGAGCGCCCCTTGGCGCCGGTCGTGCGCGTCGGCCATCCGCAGGGCGCGGAGCATCGCGACCCGCGCCCACAGCAGTGCGGCTTCCGCCCCCGGTTCCTCCGCTAACCAGCGCTCGGCCAGATCCGAGTCGGCCGCCTCGGAAGCGAGTACCAGAGAGCGGTGCGCCCGGAGGTCGAATTTTCCGCGTGCGTCCTTCAGCGCCTCGTGCGCACTCAGATACCTTCCTGTTCGCACATCCATACATGCCCGCGCCAACTGACGATCATCGGCCGCCGGACGCCACACGTACTGCCCTTCGAACGCGTCAACAGCCACGATCCCCTCCCGATCCCCAAGACGGCACCAGTCACGCGTACGTCCCGTCCGTACTGAATTCAATCGGATCTATTACGCAAGATCCACCAGCCAAGATCCACCAACAGCGGGCCATACCCTACTCATCGCTAAGGCGTATCGAAACTGGTCGCCTGGAATATCTGGTTCCACACCGTTTAGGGTTTCTTCCGGTTATCCGCTCCTCACGGATTTGTCTATGCATTTGGCATATGCCACCGCACCGGATGCCAGACTTGCGGTTGACGCAACGGCAACTTCTACGGTCGTCCGTACGGCCGGAACGACCGGCCCGGTGATGGGAGGCAGGGCATGGCCTGGTCGATCGCGGACGTGGCGCGGATGTCCGGGGTGACGTCCCGGACGCTGCGGCACTACGGCGAGATCGGCCTGCTGCCGCCGGCATGGATCGGGAGCAACGGGCACCGCTACTACGAGGAGGCCGACCTGCTGCGGTTGCAGCAGATCCTGCTGATGCGGGAGTTGGGCGTGGGGCTGCGCGAGATCCGCGCGGCCCTCGACGCCCCGGCCGACCGGGTGACCGTACTCCGCGAACACCACCGGCGACTGCTGGCGGAACGGGACCGGCTGGACACCCTCAGCCGCACGGTCGAGCGCACCATCGCCGAACTGGAGGAACTGGAAGAAGACGTGGACGACACCGGCATGATCAAGATCAACCGCCCCGAGAACCTCTTCGAGGGCTTCGAGTCCGCCGACTCCCACGACTCCCACGACTACGATGCCGAGGTGCGCGAGCGCTGGCCGGCCGCGTGGGAGGAGTCCCGGGAGGCCGTCGGCGCGATGACGGACGAGGACAAGGAGCGCTGGCAGCGCGAGGTGACGGCCCAGCTGATCCGCCTCGCCGACCTCATGGCCACCGGCGCCCCCGCCGCCCTCCCCGCCGTCCAGGCCGAGATGGAAGCCCACTACCAGGGCGTCTGCCGCTACTGGACCCCGAACGCCGAGGGCTACAACGGCCTTGGCCAGACCTACACCGACGACCCCCGCATGCGCGCCAACTTCGACAAGATCGCCCCCGGCCTGGCCGACTACCAGCGCGCGGCGATGGCGGTGTACGCGGAGGAGCGACTGAACTAGCG
>NZ_JBHVHQ010000029.1:0-24621 GCF_042800135.1 Streptomyces sp. NPDC057654
GAGCCAGACAACTGTCTGGCTCCGTCGGGGGAAGGCAAATACTCGTCCACACTGTGGCTTGGACCAGGTGGACGGGGAGAACGCGCCGGAGTCGGCGGTGGCTGGCGAGGGCCTGCTCGGAGTCATCCATGGTGGCGGCAAGCAACCAGGAGTTGGGGAGGGACTGCGGGATGCGCTCAGGAGCGATCCGGAAATCCGTGAGGGTGCGGGTGGGGGTGAAGAATTTCTGGGTGGCGTTCGCCTTGGAGGACCGTAGTGTCGGGGCCCCCTGCCGGATCCATTCGGCGGAGAGCCGGTGCCGGTAGACCTGGTTGCTCCGGCGCCGGAGCGAGGGAGAAGCTTCGTGAGCGAGCATGGGCCAGGTTCTGCCCCAACGGAGATCGTCGCGGGTGGGGAGATTCCGCAGCAATTGGGGCAGAGCACTGCGCGGTTCAGAAGAATCCTGCGCGAGCAGGTGGTGGGCCGCGAAGAGGAGACCGGCGGTCGCGATCGTGTCGCCCGGCGGGCCGACCAGCCTCTCCGGGAGAAGGTGGCGGTTCCGTCCGGTGCCTCTGCACGCACAGCTAGAGCTGCAATCGCCCGGAGAGTCCCTGCCGCCTCTTCCCAGTGAGTAACATCCGGCAGCAACACCCGGATACAAGGAGTGCTGTAATGGCCGACGAGCCCGAGAAGAAGACCGTCATCCAGAACAAGTACGCCAAGTTTCAGCAGCAGTATGCCGATGAGCTCGAGGTCAATCGCGAGGAGCAGGCCGGCCTCACCGAGCAGATCACCGTTCTCCAGGAGCGCCTGGCACAACTCAGGGTAGAGGAAAGCTGGTTGGCTCAAGCGCAGGATTCTTTGCCTGGGTACCCGACCCCGGGCGGGGCCGAGCCCGCCGACGTGGTGGCCGAGGCGCCCTCGACGGATAGGGCCGAGCAGCTCGGCACTTCCACGTCGGCCGAAGCCGCCGCGGAGGCGCCCCAGGCCGTTCCGTCGCCGCGTCGGGATGAGCCGGCGAAGGCGGAGCGACCCGCCAAGAAGGCCGCCACAGCCAAGGTGGCGAAGCGAACCGCCGCGAAGAAGCCGGCCGCCGAACAGCCCGCGAAACCGGAAGCGCCGACGGGGACGCCCCTGCAGCAGCTCATCCTGGACCTCCTCCGCAAGACCCCTGGGCAGCCGCATGTGACCCGTGAAATCGCCGAACGGCTCGCGCAGGACCACCCCAGCCGGAACGCCAACCCCAAGACCGTGCGCAACAACCTGGAGACCCTCGTCGAGAAGAAACTCGCCGAGAAGTCGCGCCAGAAGGGAAGTGCGCTGTACACCGCGTACGTCGAGGCGGATGCAGCTCCCGCTGCGGGCAGTGCCGCGGACAGCGAACCGGAGCAGGTTCCCGAGGCGGTAACAGCGGAGGTCTGACCTCACCTCCGCTGTAGCCCAGGCGGCGGGAGGGTGCCGGCCCGCCCGCTTCCGGCACACTGAACCGCACGCTGCGCCGGGTCAGGCGGAGCTGCCGTTCGACGCGCTGAGGTCGCGTGCCGGCTCGTACCGGATGTACAGGACGTGCCGGCCACCGCCCCGGGTGTGGTGACAACACAACGTTCGAGGCAGCGGCCGAGCTCTGGCTCAATGCACCGGACACCCACGATGAGCGAGGGGCCAGGGGCATCACGTTCGAACCGGCGGCGGCCCCGAACGGGGTTCGGAGGGGCAGGCCGCCGCCGGATTTCGGCCACAACGGGCGCGGCGGCACGTCGCTTCCGCTCGATCACAGAGCCATCGCGTTCCGGGCTGCCGCGCCGGTCCCGGGGCAGGAGCGCGCGCTGGCGGCGTGGCACAAGGACGACGCGGACACGGTCGTCGCCGAGGCGGCACTCGGCGCCCTGTCCTGGACGGAGCGCCCCGCCCACACTCCTTGATCACGCCGGCGACGACCGAGCGCGGGCGCAATGTACGCGGCCGCGCGCGCCGCTCGCTGGAGCGCACGTCCGAACGTGCTGCCCGGCTGGGTGCGTTGCCGGCAGGTGAGCATGCCGGGCTGGTGGCGTCCCACAGAACGGGCTCGCGGCCCGCAGCCCGATTCTTGCCGCCGTGGCCGGCAGCGTCCCCGGGGTGCGTCCCCATACCCCCGAGGCCCGCCCGAACGTACGGGGTGCCGCCGTCGGCGCGCTGCCGCCGCTGCCCTGCCGAGTCCTGGCACTTCCTGTCCCGCCGCGCGCGATGACGCCGCCTTGTGTTCGCAGTTCTGCTGCGGGTCTCCCTCTGAGGAGGGGGCTGCGCGCACTGTCGCGCGTACGCCGACTGTGCTGTTCAAGGGGACAGCGCCCGTCGTCGCCGACGAGCTCGGCCGGCCGGACCATGGCCGCCGCCTCATCGTGATCAAGGCCCTCGGGCCCGGCAGGATGCGGGGCAGCCGGTCCCGCGAGGGCGGGCATCGCCGTCTTACCCCCGTTGCGTCGGAGGGACCAGGGCTGCGGCGCGCCGTTCGACTTCCCGTTGCGTGTCGGGGTCGAGTTCGGTGGCGTGTTCAAGGCAGGCGGCAGCAAGCACGTACAGGCGGGTCCGGTGTGGTGCCGTGCGGTCGCCCCGGGCGATCAGCCGGCGCAGCAAGGTGGCGCGCTCCTGGGGGCGTGCGTGGGCGACCGCCCTGCGCACGATGTCCTCCCATCGGCCGTCGTGAGCGTTGCGGATCAGGAGGGGGATGTCGCGGGCTTCGAGGGCTTCTTGGGCTCCGAGGTAGTCCTGGAAGGTGCGGTGGACGAATGCGATGGTGTCCGCGGCGGGGGCGTGCAGGAGGCCGGAACGGGCCACCAGGTGCGCGAGTACGTCGGCGGGTTCCCTCTGGGCGAGCCGCGGCGCAGAAGAGGGGAGTGCGTCCCCGATGAGACTGATCGCGGTTGCATCATCCATTTCGGTCTGGCCGTGGCGGATGAGCCAGTACGCCAGCCGTTGCAGCAGTGGGACGCTCTCGTGCTGGGTGAGCGCAAGGTGCTCCGGAGCGTCGCTGTCGTGCGCGCGGTCACGGCAGATCAGCAGCATCGACATGAGCGCCTCGTAGAGTCCCATACGGTCGCGCGGGAGATGGCCGCGCCGGTCGCGGTTCAACGCGCATACCGAGGCGCACAGCATTGGCGTAGTGGCCAGTTGGGCGAGGTCATGCCGGGCGCGCACCGCTTCCACGAGCGCCTCTCCCATGGAGACGAGGTACGCACGCTCGGCGGTGCCCGCGTCAGCGGCGGCAGCATGCCAGCGGGTGATGAATGCGGACACATCCCGAGCCCTCATCGGGTGGAGGGCCAGCACGGTGAAATCGTGCTCCGCCAGCCATTCGTCAGGGACCGCGGACGGTCGGGTGGTCACGATGACGGCGGCTTGAGGGTAGGCGGCGAGGAGCTCGAGGAGCCATTGCCCAGTCCGCGCCCGTTGCTCTCGGGGAACCTCGTCCACACCGTCGATGAGGAGCAGGGCACGGCCGTCCGCCAGGACCCGGTCGGCCCAGCCGGCCGGTAGTGTTCCGTGCAGTGGGCAGCCGAGCGCGGCGAGGTATTCCTGTGGTCCGGGCAGGTCCCCACGGCGGACCAGGGTGCGCAGCGGCAGCAGGAAGGGCATGCAGGCTGCCCAGTGCGCCAGTTCCTCCGGCAGCTCTCGACGGGCGACCATGACGGCGAGCCATTGCAGCAAGGTGGTCTTGCCTCCACCGGCCGGCCCGCGCACCACCGTGCGCCATCGCCCCGCCAGCACTTGCTCGGCCCGCTGGGCAGCCCCGTCTGCCCTGGTCCCCGCCAGGTCGGACGCCCCGGCGGACAGGGAGGCGTCGCCCCGTGTCCTGGGCCGTGCCCCCGGGTGAGTCGCTGGTTCGAGGCTGAGATAGGAGGTGTCGAGCGGCCACGCCGGCCGGCCGGGCTCGACGGGAGCCAGGCCGATGACGGAGATATGCGCGTACCGGTCTTCCACGTACTGCCGGTACCGCTCTTCGAACTGCGCGTCCAAGCTGTCCTCTGTCGCCGTGCCGACGGGGGTGCGGACCAGCGCGGGGACGGACGGCAGAGCCTTGCGGCGAAGCGCAAGCAGCGGTGTGGCGTCCGTATCCAACGCGTGGGCGAGCGCGACGACCGTGGCCTGGCTGGGCACAGTGGAGCCGTTCAACGCCCGGCTCGTCGTCGTGTGCCCCAGCCCGGCCCGTCGTTCCAGTCCCGACAGCGACAAGCCACGCGCTACCCGCAACTGTCGCAGTCGCGCCTTCAGCTCGACGAGCTCCTCCGGCACGCTCCCGCCGCCTTGATCACCGCCTCCGGTCACGCCTGCCCCCTGCATCGGCCTGTTCGTCTTCGCCCGCCCGAACGTCGGCGCACGACTGCCCCGCCATTGTCGACCCCGCACCAGTGCCCCGCTGCGGAATGGAAGAAGACCGCGCCTGGCTCACCGACTCCGTTTGCCCTTGCCACCCTCACTTCGGTGATTCTCGCGCTCCCGGCGGCCATCGGCGCCGGGCTGCTGGCCCGTGTGGACGGTTCTTCCCGACGTACCGCGCCATTGCGAGCCTCCGCCGCCTTCGGCGGCGCTCTCCCCCGCATCGCGCCCACGGCGAACACCAGCACGGAGCACACGGCCGGAACAGCAGAGCCGGGGGACACACGACACCGGACACGGCGCGGGCATCTGGCGTACGGCAGGGCGGAGTCGGGGGCCGGGCACAGCGGCCCGGGCGCGCCGAGCGGGACAGGACCGACACGACGCGGCAGGAGGCCGACGGAGCGGAGAGGCGACGGGCGGGCGCCGGACGGCGCCGACCACGGCCGGACCACGGCCGGACCACGGCACGGGGATACGGGGGCGCACGACATCACGCCGGGCGCTTCTCATCCGTCACAAGTGCCCGCAGCGCCGCATCAGGGCTCTGGTACACAGCCATCCATGCGCGCCGCTCGTCGTACACAAGTGCGACCCAGTACAACGCGTCGTCGTCATACGGCTTCCGCTCCAGCCGGCCCGGCGACGGCCCGCCCGGCGCCGAGGCGGCGGGCCGCGGCGGCGCGGACCTGCTGGACGTGAAGGTGTGGACGTGTGGCCCGAGCACGATGAGGCCGAGAGACGCACGCGTCTGTGCGCTGGAGACGACGAACATCAGCGGCCTGGCCGGATCCCCTGGTCCACGCGTCACCAGGACGTCATGCCCCGCCACCGTCACTCGACGTGCGACTCCGCGGATACGCGGGAAGGCAGGCGCAGCCGCCAGCTCTCTCCCGATCCGACGCCTGGCCCGTGCGTGCACCCATGTCCGGTCACCCGCCTGGCACCGGACGAATACCTCCGCAACCAGCACCCACCGGGGCCAGCCTCTCCGACGCCGGTTATACGCCTCGCGCTCCACGTCAATGTTGAAGTCGTTCTCGTACATGGGGGCTCCTGGACGTATCTATCGACCCCGACGAAGAGGTCGAGGTGTTGCGGCGGTACGGGATGCAGGTGCCGGCAGTGTTCTTCGCGGCCGCCGACGTGTGCTGGCTCGGTCAGCGCTCGCACCGCCCCGTGAACGCTGCGCCCATGTCTCCAGTTCCGATCGCCCGGTGTGGCTGTCCTCCCTCACCTACGCGCAGACGTTGGCAATCCGTGACCGGGCCGCGCTGGTGTGGTGGGAGCGCCTGCAAGCCGTCGACGATGGTGCCGACTTCTCCTCTTCGGACGTCGAGTTCACCGATGCCGTCCGCGCCGTGGTCCACTTGCCCCTCCACCCCATGGGCCCCTGCCGGCCTGAGGCTGGAGGGTCAGGGCGCGTCTGCGAGTGTCCGCCGACGCGATTTGCGAGGATGGACGGCACAGACGCGCACACGGTGAGGAGCCCGGGCATGGATGCTTTTCTCGACACCGATGGAGCGTGGGTCGCGGTACTGGGGTGCCCGGCCCTGCTCGCCAGCGGCCCGACGCACGCCGCTGCGACCGCCCGTATGCACGACGACCTCGCCAGCTACCGCGGCACGGCGCACACCCTGGTAGGCGACGACGAGACCGGTGCCGCGGCCACCGAGGAAGACGTCGAAACGGGCCTTCGAGAGATCATCGCGTACGCCGAGCAGCACGGCCTGGATATCGACCGGGGACGTCGAGAGTTTCAGGCCGAGGAAGAGCGGCTCGACGACCTCCTCAGCGAGTCCTTGTGACTGGGCGAACTGCCAAGTCACCGTAGCCATCGGCGGCCTGGCAGAACCGGCCGGTGGCAGACGTCGCGCCTCTTTCCCGCCGAGGACCGGCAGTCCTGAGACCTCGCCGGCACGCCGCTGATCCCCGAACGGGTGCCGGTGCCGTTCGGGGACGGCTTCCTGTTCGAGGGCACAGGCAGCCAGGGCAACGCGTGCGGTGAACGCCACAACGGGGCGCAGCCAGGGCGTGCCAGCCCTCCGGAAGCTCTACGCAACCCGCAACAAGATCAGCCGGGCCGAGCCGCAGCGCGTTGCCTGGGTCCGCAACGACGGTGGCGAGACCGGCCGCTGCCGGAACACCACCGGTCTCTGTGTGTCATGCGAAAGAGTGAAGGGAGCGTGGACTCCGCTCCAACCAGGCATGTGGCTGGCTAGGTTGCCCAGCGGGCTGGCTCGGGCGGCCGGGCCCTCTGGAGAGCGGATGTCTCCACACTGGACGGGGGCCAGTTGGGTACCCATGACACGGTGCAGGTCAGACTCCTTACGGTGGGCGGTGCCGCGCGGCGAGCCCGACATCCACCCGGACTCGAAACGGATCACGTGCCGAAGCGGACTTCCCTGATCCTCTCGGCAAGAAGATTCCCCGAACTCTCCGTAAGGGTCCAAATGGTCCGTAACGAGGGCCCCGCGCCCGATGGCCCGTGATCCACACGGCAGAAACCGACCAGACGGAAAGGGACTGCCGCCGATGGCCGCGAACAGCCATCGCGCGACAGGTGTTCCACCGCAGACCGACGCCCGGTATGAAGGAGATCGTTACGGTGAGGCAAGAGCAGGACAGTTGGTGGCGCCCTGGTTTGGCTGGCGTGCTCTTGTACGGGCTGCTGGCCGGCTTTCTGTTCATACAAGGAACCGATTTCCTCCCCGACAACAACCTCAGCGAGGAGGACATCACCTGCGGAACCAAGGTCATGAGCCCGATCGACAGCTGCGTGACATACTCCTCGTCTGGCAGCAGTGAGCGTAGTTACCAAGAGAAGCTAGACAGCGAACGAGAAGGCGCCCCCTTCCTGGCGTACATCTTGTTCGGCCTCGGCGCCCTGGCGCTGGCCGGCATGGGATGGCGAGCACGGAAAATGTGGCACGCACGACCGGTCCCGACCGGGCCTGGCATACGCGAGCGGTGGTCAAGCAACCTCAAGGACCGCAGGCAGCAGCGTGTCGTCGAAAGTCGGCTGCGCGACCTCGAAGTCCAAAGGCAGCAGCGGCTGCGCAACACCACGGCGATCGTAGGCGGCGTGAACCCGTCGCTCAAATTCCCGTCGGAACTCGTTCTCGGCCGGTATTCCCTGCGCGGGAGGACGTTGGGGGTGGTCGGTGTCGTCCAAGTCGTCGATCGTGGCGATTCCAAAAATCTCGCCAGATTGCTCAGCGCCGCTGGGGAAGAGCACCCCTGGCAGCCGACCAGGCCTGCTCCGATGGTCGATCGTCGCTTCAGAGTTGATTGCACCACCGTGACTCCTGAGATCGTCGTCGAGATCAGAGTCGACCCGGACGCGGTGAGCCAGCGCGGCCGCTGGCAGCAGGTGGAATTCGTCTCCCTTCGATATGACCTCACCCCCGGCCAGGTCCCGGCAGGACACAAATTGACCACCACGGATCAGCCCTCACCATGAGGCCCTTTGATGATGGGCGGCCTTCCGGCGATGCTAAACGCAGTGATGTGGCCGCTGAATGTCAGGCCGGCCGGCCTGATCGCGCAAGACTACGCCTTTGGCTCCTCCTCGTTACGAAGGGGGAGGAATCAAATGCCGAAGCAGACGTCCCTGATCCTCTCGGCGAGCCCCCCGAACTCTCCGTAAGGGTCCAAACGATCCGCGACAAGGGCCCTGTGCCCGATGGCCTGTGATCCACACGGCAGAAACCGACCAGACGGAAAGGGACTGCCGCCGACGGCCGCGAACAGCCATCGCGCGGCAGGTATCCCGCTGCAGACCGACGCCCGGCATGAAGGGATTCCATACGGTGAGGCAAGAGCAGGACAGTTGGTGGTGGCCACGCGTGGTCGGCGTGCTCTTGTACGGGCTGCTGGCCGGCTATCTGTTCGTCCAAGGAACCAACGCCCTCCCCGACCCCAATGACAGCAAGGACATCACCTGCGACGGCAAGGTCATGGGTCCCGGCGACCGTTGCCTGGCATTCTCCTCGTCTGGCAGCGGTGAACGAACGTACGAAGAGATGCGAGACAGCGAACGACAGGGCACTCCCGCCCTGGCGTACATCTTGTTCGGCCTCGGCGCCCTGGCGCTGGCCGGCATGGGATGGCGAGCACGGAAAATGTGGCATGCACGACCGGACCAGACCATGCCTGGTATACGCCAGCAGCAGTCAAGCAATCTCGCGGGGCCTGGGCAACAGCGCACCGCCGAAAGTCACCTGGGCGAGCTCAAGGAGCTCAGGCAATGGAAACTGCGCGACAGCGAGGCGCATAGGCAGAAGTGGCTGCGCAACACGACGGCGATCGTGGGTGGCGTGAACCCGTCACTCGAATTCCCGACGGAGCTCGTTCTCGGCCGGTATTCCCTGCGTGATGGGACGTTGGGGGTGGTCGGTGTCGTTCAGGCCGTCGAAAACGACGACTTCGAAGAGATCGCCGAATTGCTCAGCGCCGCCGGTGCAGAACACCCCTGGAAGCCGACCATGCCTGATGGGGGGACCGACCGCCGTGTCAGGGTTGATTGCACCACCGTGGCCCCTGAGATCGTCGTCGAGATCAGAGTCGACCCGGACGCGGTATGCGAACGTGGCCGCTGGCAGCAGGTGGAATTCGTCTCCCTTCGATATGACCTCACCCCCGGCCAGGTCCCGGCAGGACACAAATTGGCCACCACGGATCAGCCCTCGCCATGAGGCCCCGCGCCGAAGGCCAGTCCATTCGTGAGATCGCCACCGTCGTCAAGGTGTCCGTTGGCGTCGTCCACAAGACCCTCAACCCCGCCCCGTAGCGACCACTTCCTACCGGCGGGTTACTTGTTCCCCGGTGTCTGCGCTAGGACTTCGGGGCCGTGTGGACGAGCCGGTGACCGGCCTGGAGCCGGCGCCCGCACTCGCAGCCGGGGCCCGCAGCCCGAGGGAAAGCCGAAGGAGTCGCGCCTCGGGTCTTACGTGCCGGAGGCGCCGCTCGCCCAGGCGTGCGCAGCGGATGCGGCAACCATGTCGATACAGGAAGAATCGACGACATGGCGCAGATTGCCGCCGAGAGTCAGGGAGGCCACTCCGTGCGCAATCGCCCACAGCTCGGCGGCGCGGCCCACCACCTCTTCTCGGGGAACGTGGGGCTGGAGTGCAGCCTCCAGCCGTTCCTGGACGCGACGTGCCTGCTCCAGCAGTTCGGGGTGGGACGCCTTGTCGATCCCGGAGGCGAACATGACCTCGAACCGGGCCGGGTCCTGGCGGGCAAAGGCCACGTAGGCGACGGCGATCTGCGCCGCGCATTCCGGGAGCGGTGCCTTCAGTGCGAGCATCGCGAAGTCCGTTTCCAGTTCGGCGAAAGCACGCGCGGCGGTGGCCGCGAGCATTGCGTCACGGTCGGCGAAGTGCCGGTAGGGAGCCGAGATGGACACTCCGGCGCGGCGAGCGGCCTCGGAGACACTGAACCCCCGCGCTCCGCGTTCCCGGACCAGCTCCCTGGTCGCCTGCAGCAGTGCGTTGCGCAGGTCGCCGTGATGGTACGTGCTTCGCTCGGCCATGAGTCCTCCTTATGTTGAAGACTCTCACATCCTCGCCTACCCTCAAAGTGAGAGGCCTTTACATGATGTGTGGTCGGCAGTGCCACGGGCGAGGAGAGACTCATGCAGTACGCGGAAACGACCGCTCTGGTGACCGGTTCGAGTTCCGGGATCGGCGCCGAGTTCGCACGGCAGCTGGCCCGTCGTGGTGCGGACGTCGTGCTCGTCGGGCGCCGGGAGGACGCGCTGCGGGAGCTGGCAGCCGAGATCACCGCGCAGACAGGGCGTGCGGCCCATCCGGTTGCCTTCGACCTCGGCATCGAACGCGGCGGACAGCTCCTCAAGCAGCGGCTGGACAAACTGGAAATCCGCGTGGACACCGTGGTCAACTGCGCGGGCATGGGGCTGACCAAGCCGTTCGCGGACTCCACCGCGGACGCAGTGCGTGCGCAGTTGCAGCTCGACATCAACGCCGTGGTTGAGACGTCTCACGCGTTTCTGCCGGATCTGCTCGCCTCCGGGCGAGGGGCCCTGCTCAACATCGGCAGCCTGACGGGCTATATGCCGGTGCCGGGCATGGCGGTCTACAGCGCAGCCAAGGCATTCGTGATCCGCTTCACCGAGGCCCTCGCGCACGAGCAGCGCGCATCGGGCCTGACGGTGATGGCGGCGTCCCCGGGACCAACGCGCACCGAGTTCTATGCGCGCAGCGGCACCAGCACCCAAGGCGCCCGATTCCAGACGCCGGCGCAGGTGGTCACCACAGTGCTGGCGGCACTCGACCGGCGCACCCCGCCGGCCAGCATCGTGTCCGGCCGCATGAACCGGCTCGTCAGCAGCCTCGTTCCCCTGCTCCCGACACGCTCCGTGCTCAAAGTGGCCGAATCCCGATCGGCTACCTGAACCGACCCCGCTACCGGTGAGCTCGCTCCGCCACGTCGCCGTCCTCCGGGGCCAGGCACCCTGCCGCGATTCCCCGCACCACACACGCGGGCTCCCGGCACGGCCTCTTCCAGCACCGCCGCTGCGCTGCAACACCGGCCCGGCGCAGCCGGTCAGACCGGGGCCGCCCTCCGGACCCGCCAGATCCCGCCCGCGCATCTCGTCGATCGTGCACATCTGCACCTGCACGACCCCGCAGCTCGTCGCGAGAATCCAGAACGCCGAATACCCCGCCGAGCCCAGCGATCAGATGGGCCCGACTGCCGCCCTCTTCCGGCCCCAGCGCCGGGCGTGCGGGGGCAAGTACGAGAAGCCGTGGCGCCGGACCAGCAGCACACCCATCAGCCGGACAAGCCGCCCAGGAAGCTACTGGCGGGTTACTTGTCACCTGGTTCGCCGCTCGTTAACGGCTCAACCCGATCTGCCGTGCACTACGGATCCCGGCGGGAGAGCCCCCGGCTTCTCCCTCGGTCTCCGGCCGCCGCGCGTCGCAGAGGGTTTCGCTGAACGAGGGCGTTCCGGCGGCGCCGGCGCCGCCACAGCAGTACGACGACGAGGAGGAGAAGCCCCGGCAGCAGGCGCAATGCCCAAGCCCCTGCGGATACGTGATGCGCAGACGGACTCAGGCCGGCTGCCTGGCGGGGGGTCGGCGAGCCGAGCCAGACGGTGTCGCCCCCGTCGGTGGCTGACGGCGCCTGCAACGAGCGGGCGACGTTCTGCGGCAGCTTCGCGAAGTCCGCGGTGAAGCGCTCGTCAGAGATCTTTTCAAGGGGAATACGGGTGAGGTCGACACCACCGTAGATATAGGTGCGCACGTAGGTGGTGTTGCCTCGGGTGATCTCGTCGGTGACCTTGACATCGCCCTTGGTGTACGAGTCGACGTACCGGTCGAAGGTATCGGTGGGTTTCCAGCCGTCGGTGGTCGTCCAGGTACCGATGTCGCCACTGTCGATGAGGTGGCCGTACGTCGTCTTCCTGGCCAGACTCAGCTCGCGGTACCACTGGGCGGCGACCCGGGCGAGATAGACACGGCGGAGCGCGGCGTACTCGGGGGCGCTGTTGATGGCGTGCTTGAGCTTGGGGAGGATCAGGGAGCGGAAGCGTTCTTCGTTGTGGTCCTCTGTGGCCTGGTCCTGCTGAGGGCACGAGCGGACAGACGACTTGCCAGTGCTCGCCAGGTACTGGGCCTCCATCTTCACATCGAGAGGCGCGTCGAGGATGTAGAGCTTGTCGCCCTCTTGGCGGACCGATGCCGGCGCCGGCAAGATCCAGTTGCGAAACGACATGCAGTCGCCCTGGATTCCGGGCCAGAACTTCCGCCCCAGCGCGCTGTGCGGATGGATCAGCTCACCGACCGTCTTCTTCATCCGCAGGTCGGCCTCCAGCATGACTCGCCCCGCGTCTGTGCGGCCGAGCTGGTTGTCGACGATGCGGTCCGGTTCCGTCGGGTTGAGGTTTACCCAGAAGGCGGAGGGGTTGAGGGACAGCCAGACGAAGAAGGCGTCGGAGCTCTGGGTCGCGGCCGTGATGCCGGTGGACTGGCGGTTGTCTCCTTTGAGGGGGTTCAGGCCGGCCTTGAAGGAGTACTGAAGGCCGCTGCCGTCGCCGGGGTCGGCGAGGTAGCGCAGTTGCATGGTGGAGAAGTCGATGCCGCCGTTGGCCATACTGGGCAGCGTGAGAGTGGCGCCCAGGCCGGTGGCTCCCCGGGAGCCTTTCGCATCCTCCTCCCTTTCCGGCTCTTCAGGGCAGGGGCCGTCGCCTGTGAGCACGGCCGCCGCGAGGACGGGCATCGGGGGAACCGTGCCGTGGCGCCGGGGCTGGTGCAGAGAAAGGGCGTTCGGAGCAGGGCAGGGCAATGCCCTGACGAACAGTTCGGGATTCTTCGTCGACGCCTTGGCGAGCTGCTTGTTCATCTCCTCCTTCACACCGTTGAGGTCGGTTCCTAGCTGATCTGCGGCGCGGCCATTGCGCGCTTCTTCCGCTCTCTTGGACTGTCTCTCGAGCGCCCCCTGCTCACGGTCCTGGGCTGCGATTCCCCTGGCCGCCACCCGCTCGCGGGCCTCGGCGATTCTCTTGAACAGCTGGGCAATCTCCGCCTCGGTGCGGCCGTACGGGTGCCCGAAGACGAGGAGCGTCGCCAGAAGGTAGAGGCGAGCACAGGCGGCGCATTGCCGGCGTTCGGAACCCCCGAGGGCAATCGCCTCCCGCGGGATGCCGAGTCTTCTCAGGAGCTCCTCGAGCACTCTCTCGGAATGCTTGGGTGTGCCCGATTCCCCGTCCTTGGGAATGTTCAACGCAGAGACAGCGAAGAGGCGTGAATACTTATTGGCCTTCAGCCGGGCGACCACCTCCGGGTTCAGGTAGCGTTCCAGCGGGCCGACTTCGACAGTCGACACACGCCAGGCCATCCTGCTTGAGTGACTGTTGATGTTGTTGGTCATCGTCGCGAGCGCATGGAACTGTTCGTCAGTCAGCTCCGAGGGGTCGATGAAGACGACAGCGCCGTTGCGCTTCTGGTTGAATGCGTCGTCCTTGCCCGCAGCGAGCTTCTGGTACAGAGCCATACGCAATTGCTCCACCGGCCACAGCGGCGGGCTCATCAGAGGATTTTCGAAGTGTTTGGAAAGATCGGTCCCCTCCGCGGCGGGTTTCGGTTTCCTGGGACCGGCCACACCATGCGGCGCCGCCGCAGTCATCATGAGCGCCAGCAGCAAGACCGTGAGGCCGCGCAGCCAGGTGTGAACGGCGGGGCGGATCACCGTCCGTCCCCGTTTCGGCCCTCGTGGATGAACGCCCCGCCGGCAGTTCCCGGACCGGCGTCCGCCGAAGCGCGCAGCCGCAACAGCGCGGAGACGAGCCACAGCCCTGCGACGAGAACGAAGAGAGCCCGCACTCCGGCCGCCACGCCGTCGGCGACCGCCTCGGGGCCCTCTCCGCCCCGCAGTGGCAGAACGCCGTGGCAGGCGGGGCAGGCGTGGGCCGCGTACTTCGCCGAGGCGCGCGAAGGGGCGGCACCGAGGACGAGGGGCTCGGCAGCGGCACCCAGGGCTGACATGCTCGCGATGCGGTCGCCACTCACGGCAGTTGCTCGCGCGCCGATCACAGCCATCCGCCGTGCGCAGGGGCGAGGTTCGTACTCCGGCCCGCCAGGCCGGCCCTTCTCCAGGCCCCTGGGTGGCTCGGTGGCCATCCCAGAATCGTCCATAGCGGATTTCATGATCATCCCCCGTGAGTTCCTCATGCGTCAGTGACGGACGTGAAGTCCGCAAGTACCGCGCGACCTGGTGTGAACAGCCGCCGCAGTTAACGGACTTGACGTGAGAGCCTCAGTATGGCTAAAGGGCGAGTCGGCCACACCTGTTTACGCACCTAACTCCACCTGACGGGTGAAGATTCGCCAGCGCTCCCGCGTGCGCCGAAGGGCCCGGACAGCTTGACCGGAGCAGAAGCCCAACATGGCGGCCTCCCAGCCGGCCGCGCTGCAGACCCGCCCAGTCGCACTGCATGCCGCTGCGGCCCACCGGCCAGGACCAACGAGCCGCCTTGAAGGACGGACTCGGCCTCTGCGGACTCCCCGCCGCGCTCCGGCCCGGAGGCGACTTCGCGCATCTCACCGCGCCTGCGACCAGATCAGGACGGGGACGGCTGGAGCGACACGTACAAGCGTCTCAACAGCCGAAAGCCGCCTGGGGCTCCCTCGACAGCACGACGGCGGTGGGGCGGGGGCCGTCAGCAGCCTGGCCGCTGAATCCAGTCCGAACCTGGGGCCGCAGGCCGTACGGACCGCGCCGAATCGCGAGGTCCCGGACGCTCACGCGGCCTGACCGCGCCCCGGAGCCGGTCCGGGACGGGGCTGTCGTCCGGTCACGCGGTCTGGGACACTCACGGCATGGCATCCGGTCGCCCACGACGTCTCGACCGTCGCATCAGCATCGCGCTCATTCCCGTCATTCCCGCGGCCCTTGTCACCACCGCGCTGTGTGCCCTGGCCAGGGCCGACCCCGAACCATGGGTGTGGGGTGCTTCTGCCGCCGCCGGCCTGTGGGGATACAGGTACTCCAGGCGATTCGACTAACAACGGGCTCGCCGCCGGACGGTGGCCCCGCAGGACTAGTGTCAACAGGTAGCCGAACCACCGCACGGTGTCCAGGGCACGCGTCTCGAATCTCTGCTCGTGCGCTGGTGCGGTCGAGATGGTCGAGATGCCGTCGAGCGCGCTGCTGGCCCGGTCTCGACATGCGGCCCGGCGCATGGCGCGGAGGCCACCACGCCTCGCCTTCTCCCCCGTGCGGCTGGTTGTCTCCCTGAGGCGGTCGCCGTGGCGGCAGACTGTGCGCTTCATCCGCCACGCGACACGGAGACCGCCACAGTGCCCCTCACTCTCATCACTGACCACCCGGCCTGGAGCGACGGCCCGCACGGACAGCGCGTGCGTCTGGTCGCGTACCAGGGTGCGCCCTGGTACGCGGTGTGCTCACCGACCCAGGCGCTCACGCTGCGCCCTCTCGGGGCAGGCGGCGACGGTCAGGGCCCGCCGGTTCTGTCCGTGGCGTCCGACGTCTTGCCCACTGCCCGCACAGCCACGACCCTGGTGAAGTGGCTCGCCTGGCTGGGCACGGTGCAACGGCTGACGAACCCCTGCCTGTGGGACGCGATCACTACCGCGATCCTGCGGCAGGTCGTACGCGCGGAGCAGGCCCGCAGGGTCTACCGCGCCTGGTGCCAGGAGCACGGCCCGACGGTGCCCGCCCCGGCCGGCCGTCTGTCGCTGTGCCCGGACCCCGACACCGTCCTCGGCCTGAGCGAGGAGCAGTTCGCGGCGACCGGCACCGCGTTCCACCGCACCGCGCTGCGCGCCGCAGCCCGCGCCTACCGCGAACACCACCGCACCTGGGAACGCCTCAGCGCCGACGATCTCGTCAAAGCCCTGCAGGAGGTGCCGCGCATCGGCCCGTGGACCGCGGCAGCCGCGGCCGCCGACTACACCGGTGATTTCGCGGTCTATCCGCACGGCGACCTCGCGGTGCGCACCTGGGCCCGCCGTGCCGACCCCGAGCACCCCTTCCCCGACGGCGAGCGCGCGTTCAGTGCCTACTGGCGGCGCCTGGCCAACGAAGACCGCACCCGCCTGCACGCTCTGACTCTGTTCACGCTGACCTGGGGGAACCATGTCCGCACAGCACAGCCTGGAGACACCGCGCACCCACCCGTTTGAGGTCATCGCCGGCGCGGACCGGGCCCGCGCCCTGGACGCCCTGTTCGTCAACGCCCCGTTACGCGACTACAGCCGACGCCCCCGGGTGAACGACTACACCCTGCCAGTGCTCGGAATGGCCTACATCGCCACCTACGCACAAAAGGCCGGTTTCAACGTCGGCGTGCTGGACGCCGAGGCTCACGGCCTCGGCCTCGCGCAGACCACCGAGCTGGTCAACGCCGCCCGCCCGCGGTGGGTCGGCATGAACCTGCTCGCCCCCACCTACGAGCTGTCCGCCCGTATCGCGGCCGGCCTCGCCGAGGGCATCGCCCTGCTCGTCGGCGGACACCAGGCCAAAGCCATGCCGCAGCGCGTCCTCGCCGACGCCCGCATGGCCCGCCTGCACGCCCTGGTCATCGGTGAAGGCGAGACCCGCACCGCCGCACTGCTGGAGGACGCCAGGCGCCGCACCGAATTACCCGGCGTCTGGTGGCGCGATGGGCTGCTGAACACCACCGCCCGGGGCATCGCCCCGCCCGCCTCCGCCGTCCGGCACCTGGCGCCCGACCTCGACACCCTGCCGTTCGTCGACCGCCGCTACCTGCCCCAGGACCCCTACACCGCCGGCGACGGCCGGATTGAAGCCAACATCGTCGGCAGCCGCGGCTGCCCCTACGACTGCGGCTTCTGCGGCGCGGCGGTCTCCGGCAACGCCGACATCACGATCCGCACCCGCCATCCGCACAACATCATCGCCGAGCTGGAAGACCTCCACACCCGCTACGGCGCCACCGCCTTCCGCTTCGTCGACGACCTCTTTCTGGGCGCGTCCCGCATCATCCGTCCCGCCATGGACGCCTTCAGCACGCACCGCATCGGCGAACGCTACGTCTGGGACGCCACCGGCCGCATCAACGTCCTGCACCGCGCCGACGACGCCCTGCTCGACACGCTGGCCCGCAACGGTCTGCGCGAGGTCGCCCTGGGCATCGAATCCGGCAGCGACCGCATCCTGGCGGACATGGACAAACGCATCACCGCCGCCATGACCGAACAGGTCGCCCGCCGCCTCATGCAACGCGGCATCCACGTCAAGGGCTACTTCATCCTGGGCTACCCCGGCGAACAGCACGAGGACCTCAAGGCCACCGAACGCCACATCCACGCCCTGTGGGACCTGGCCGACCGTCTGCCCGGTACCTTCCGCGCCTCCGTCTTCGAATTCCGCCCCTACCCCGGCACCCCCGTCTGGCAGGAGCTGACCGCCGCCGGCCACGACCCGGCCGCCCTGCTCGCCTACACGGACATCGACCTCA
This sequence comes from Streptomyces sp. NPDC057654, assembly GCF_042800135.1. Classification (NCBI taxonomy): domain Bacteria; kingdom Bacillati; phylum Actinomycetota; class Actinomycetes; order Kitasatosporales; family Streptomycetaceae; genus Streptomyces; species Streptomyces sp. NPDC057654. Next base: position 17,303 of record NZ_JBHVHQ010000029.1, read on the forward strand.
CCGACCACGGCGCCGACGAAACCATGCGCGCCCGCGACGAATTCAACTTCAGCGTCGGCATCCAGTTCGGCGGCGTCCCCCTGCCCACCCTCCGCACCAGCCTGGCCGCCCTCACCCGCGAACAGCACGCCCGCACCGGACGGCAGGAGTCCGCGGCATGACCCACACCCCCCTGCCTGGACGGCTGATCACCCTCGACGGCCCCGGCGGCGTCGGCAAGACGACCACCCTGGCCGCCCTCACCGCACACCTGCGCAGCAACGGCGCAAGCGTCCACTCCACCACCGAACCCTCCTCCAGCGCCCTGGGACAGTTCACCCGCGCCCACGCCGACCACATCCACGGCCGCGCCCTGGCCTGCCTCGTCGCCGCCGACCGCTACCACCACCTGCACACCGAGATACAGCCTCACCTCGCCGCTGGCGACACCGTCGTGTGCGACCGCTATCTGGCCTCCACCCTCGTCATCCAGCGCCTCGACGACGTCCCCGAACCCTTCCTGCTCGCCCTCAACGCCGACATCCAGCTCCCCGACCTGGCTGTTCTCCTGACCGCCGCCCCCGCAACCATCGCCGCACGCCTGGCCCGCCGCGGCGCCCACCACCGCTTCGAACGACACCCCGACGTGCCCGCGGGCGAGATCGCGCTCTACCGCACCGCCGCCGCCACCCTCGAACGCCTGGGCGTAACGGTCCTCACCATCGACACCAGCGCCCTCACCCCCGAGGAGGCATCCCTGCGGATCGTGAGCGCTCTCGCCCCGCCGGCCGCTAGCGTCGAGGCGACCACTACCGCCCCGACGAGCACGGTGAAACCATGCCCACAGCAACCCCCGTCATCGACGTGCACGTGATCTTGCGCGAGGGCGACAAGATTCTCCTGTCCCAGCGCGGCGGTCCTTACGGCTACGGCCGCTGGCATCTTCCCTCGGGCAAGCTCGATGCCGGCGAACCCCTCCCCGCCGGCGCGGCCCGCGAACTGCGCGAGGAAACCGGCGTCACCGTCGACGCGGGCCATCTGCGGCAGGTCCACACCGTCCACCACCGGCAGGCCCCCGGCATCGAACGCCTCGGCTTCTTCTTCCTGGCCACCCATTGGGAGGGCGAACCAACCAACCGCGAACCCGACAAGTGCCTCGACCTGCGCTTCTTCAGCGTGCACGACCTGCCCGAGGACATCATCGAATACCCCGCCGCCGGCCTGTACGGCTACCTGACCCACACCGGCCCCCTCACTCTGCACGGCTGGCCGGAGCCGTGAGCCGCACAGACGGCAGGCCGACCCACGACGCCCCTGTACGTAAGCGTTTCCCGCGGTGCGACCGGCCGCATCGCCGCGCTCAGCAGGGCAGCGGACCGGAAGCCGGAAAGCGGCCGCTGAACGGACCGCGGTCCAGGTAGTAACGCAACCGCGCGCCGGAGCGGCATCTCGCCGGGCGGGACACGGCCTCCCCGCAGGCGATGGCCTCCTCGAAAGCGACCCGGAAGGGGCCTTCGGAGTCGGTGTCCACTGCCGCGACCTCCACGAGAACCTGACCGCATGGCACACCGCTCGCTCTCCCGCCGTCGGGGCAGCCCACAGCTGGGGGCCGGTTGGGCAACGCGATTGCCGACGGGTCCCTGCGCGACGTCGTCACGGCGCCTGCGGCGGCGGTCAGCAGGATGTCGATCTGCTCGGCGAAGTCCGGTCCGGGCAGGGGGATTTCGTATCCGGGGGTGCGGACGTAGCCGTCGGCGACGGTGGTGGCGACGTACTCCATCACCGCGTAGAGCGCCGAGGAACGCTCGCGGTCTGCGGCGGGGGCGAGCAGGCTGAGCACGCGCAGCACGGTGGGCAGGTTGAGGCTGTAGCCGGGCGTGCGGTGGCGGGTGGCGTCGGCGGGGGTGTCGAGGCCGGTCTGCCCGTACCAGAAGTCGGCCCTCTCGTGGTCGCCGAGCGCGCGGTAGTGCAGGCACAGGCAGTAGGCGGCGGCGGTGTCGCCGGCGCCGGCGGCGTACTGCCACCACGAACGTGCGCCGGCGCCGGCTCCGGCGAGCTGCAGGCCGCAGCCCAGGATCCAGGCGCCGTGCGGCGCCGGGATCTGCTCGGTGACGAAGTCGGCGAGCTGGTCGGGGCGGGAGCGGGCGAGGGTGACCTCGCACAGGACCTCCAGCTGCCGGGCGGCATCGTCGTCCCGCTGCTCGCCCCTGTCGTCGCCGAGGTCCCACAGCGGTGTGCCGTCGGAGGCGAAAGGGGTGGGGTAGGCGGTGTCGTGGTAGGCGACGGTGTCCGGGGGAACCGGTGCGTGCTCCTGGAGCAGGGCACGGGCGAGCAGGCGGTCGATGTCAGTCATTGCGGGGCAGTCACTCCCAGATCCGGGATGTCGGGGGTGTCGGGGTGATAGATGCAGTTCAGGGTGTCTCGGGCGTGCTGGTCGATGGCGTGGGTGATGGCCGGGGGCAGGCCGGCGATGGTCGCCGCCGCGTCCTCGCTCTGCCCGCAGAGATAGCGCAGGACGATGACGTCGAGCTGGTCCGGGGGCAGGCGGGAGACGGCGGCGAAGAGGCCCGCCGTCTCAGCGATCTGGGCAAAGCGGGCCGAAAGCTCAATAATTTTGCTCTGGGTGACGGTGGAGAACGCCGCAGGCACCAGGTCGGGGCACCCGTCGCGGCGGCGCTCCGCGCGCAGCAGCACGCGGTCGCGCAGCAGGCACCAGGCGTGCCGGCGTACGTCGGGGCTGGAGACGGCCTCCTCCCAGCCGAGCCAGAGGATGTCGAAGACCTCGCGGACGACCCACTGGGCGCGATTGCCGCGTTGGAGGAAGGCGGCGGCGTAGGCGGTGTAGGGCCGGCGCATGCCTTCGGTGAAGCCCTCGTGGGCCAGCGGCGGGTCCTCCCGGCGCGCCGCCGGGACCGCGCTTATCTGCCGCTCGATCCACTCCGTGCCCCGGCCCGCTTCCCGGGCCCCCGCCGTCCACAGCAGCCTCAGTGGCCAGATGGGGACGTCCAGGACACGGACCACGCTGTACGTGATCTCCCATCCAGGGTAGTAGCCCTTGCCGCGCAGGAGTTCGGAGATCCGGGTCTTGGAGTATCCGGAGCGGGCGACGAGGTCGTCGAGGGTGAGGCTGCGGGCGGTGAGCCGGGCGCGGATCGGCTCCAGCCACGCGCGGTGGGAGACGCCGACCTCCGGCCCGATCGCGTCCGGCTTGCGGCCGCGGCGGGTCGGCCGCTGTCCGTCCGGCTGGTGCGGTACGTGGAACGCTGGGGTCATCGGGGTGGCTCCTCTCGCCCTGAGTGGACGGCGGCGGTCTGCGAGGAGCCCGCGGGGGGCCGCGGTTCCGGGCTGGTGAGTGCGGTGAGACTCTGCTGCACCAGCAGCCCGAGGGAGGGCAGCAGCGCGGACACGGCTGAGAGTTGCCCGAGCGCGGCCATCGCCGTGCTCCATACGACGCCCACGAGCACGGCACCGATCACCACACGTTTTCTGGACATCACACATTTCCCCTGGTTGCAGGTGTCTGGAAGGCCCGTCGCGGCGGTGCTGGGCGCTACGGGGAGCGGACGCCAGCATGGTCCGCCAGCCACCTGATACTCAACGTGATCATGAGGTTACGGAACAATGGGTGCCGGAGTGGCACCGGCACGGGACTCGCTTCGCCCTTCCCGCCGCACCCGGGGCAATACCGTTTTTGACACGTATTTTTGACGACGAAACCCCGCTTCCCTGCGCCGCACGCCGGGCAAGGCGCACTATGGAGCGGACGCTCATGGGCGTCGCACCTTCCGTCTGGAAGGCCGCGCCGTCCTCCCGTGCTGGAACAACCAGAGAGGACGGCGCCGCTCCCGTCCAGCCTGCGCTGGGCGGGAGCGTCATCCGGTCCGGACTCGGGAGTCTGCGCCTGCCAATGGCCGTCTGGTCGTCGTCTCCGCGCCGGGCGTTCGCCGACCGGCCTCACTACCCGGTCCTCGGCCCATCCCCGTCGCCGCACCTCGTCGCGGCGCGAAAGGCGGTACCGGCGGATGCCTGCCGTCAGGGCTGAGGACCCATCCTTAACCCGTCAACAACGTGCGGGTTCTCGGGGATCTCGATCTCATGAGGGTGACGTTCACGGCTTCGCGGTGGCGCCGGGCGGGGCTGTCCGTAGGGTCTCCTCATGCCTGATCTGGACGAACAGCAAGTGGCGGACCTGGCTGCGGCCGTCGCTGCCGCCGCTGTACTCCCCGCTCATCAGGGCGTCGTCGCGGTGGTGTGCAAGATGGCCTCGGCCGACCCTGTGACCCGGCGGGGAGAGAACACCGAGTCACTGCTGGGACTTGTCCGGGGTGGTGAGGCGGCGATGCGGGCTGCAGTGGAGGTCACGGGCCGAACTCTGGCCGGCGCCACCCGCCCGGACGGCCAGGTCGTTCCCGTCGGGAACGCCGCCGGCGACCCGATGATGACGCTGGCCTGCGATGTCATTCAGATGATCATGCGAGGCGAGACGGACCGTGCCTGGTCCCAGCTCAAACAGGAGCATCCCGCCAGGCGCGCGGCTGTGCTGTCTCTTCTGGTCGCCTTCCTGAACTACAGCTTCGCCGGGCTCGACCCTGTCTCGCTCGTGGCGGACGAAGACACCTCACGCTGAATGAACTGATCAGGCGGCCCGCACCGCTTCCGCGGGCATCGCACCTACCCTCACGACAGGCCGGAGCACGGCCCTTCGGGACCGTGGAGAGGAACCCCGGCCTGCCCGTCACCCGCAGAATCCAACCGCCGACCACCCGGAGGAAGGCGCACGACCAAGGCGCGCGGAGCACTCGCAAAGCTCTCCGCAAAGCCTCCCGCCACACCCGCGCGAGCAGAGGGCACAGAGCGAACCGAGTCCTCCACCGAGGCACATGTACGAGATCAACAGAGGTTCAAAGATGGGCTCTGAGATTCGTGGAGCTGGTCCGGTCGTCGGTGACGACCGTGTTGTCGAACCCGGGCAGGCCGCCCGGTACCGGTGCTGCACCGGCGCGAACTCGCTGCCTCGTCGAAGTCGGGCTTCTCGGCTCTCACTTGTACCCGCTGCGCCCTGTGGACCAGGGTGTCGGTAACTGGTGATACCTGTAGGGCATGAACGGTGTGATTTCGGGTGCGATGATAGTCCTCCTGCGTGAAGCCTTTCCGGCAGAGGTCCGGCACTGCCCTTGGGGCTGGGAGGCGCTCCGGGCCTGGGAGCGCCGGCATGCCGTGATGTTGCCGGAGCCGTATCGCACCTTCGTGGCCGAGGTCGCGAACGGTACTGCCGACGGGCCGCCCGACGAGGGCGGGCTGCTGCCCGTGGGGCAGAAGCCGGCCAGCTGGACCACCTGGGAAGCGGACTACTGGATGAGCCCGGAGCTGTTCGACGGCACTGCCACACGCGCACCCGGTCAGCCCTTCCCGCTCACGGAGGAATGGCAGTGGGAGTACGACTACCACGACCACGCCCTCCACTCGTCCCTGTTGCATCAGACCTACCAGCACGGCTCGGTGCTGCTGGGCAGCGACAGGCCCGGCGAGTTCTGGGCGCTGGTGGTGAGCGGGCCGCAACGCGGCCGGGTGTGGTGGCTGCGAGACGGCTGTGCCGCACCTTATGCCGACTCCTCGTCCGCCAGACCGGAGGGCGATTTCCTGTGCTGGGTCAGGGACTGGTACGCCGGACGCGGCTGGTGGCGCGTAGAGCCGACAACGCCCGCGACGCGCTGAGCTTCGCCCTGTGGCCCGGGCAGGACATCCACACTGTGCAGCAGGGTTGCGACCGGAACGCCAGCTACCGGACAGCCGCCCGCTGACGCGTACGCAACGGGCCGGAAGCTTGTCTCCTGCTGGTGTGCGTGGGAAATCCAGCCGTGGCAGGCCAGTTGATCCCGGCGGAGTGGTGACCAATCTGAAGAGTGCACTGACTGCGCTGGAGACCCACCGACCCGGCTCTCCGCCCAGGCTGCACGAGACCCAGTGGACCGCCGCGAAGCACAGCCTCCACCAGCTGACGGGCCCCGAGAAGATCGAGGAACTCACCAAGGATGTCGCGGCGTTCGCCAACGGGGGCCGGGTCATCGTCGTCGGCATCGCCACCGAATCGGGCATGGCGAGGATGTTCTGGACCACGGCGTCAGCCTCGGCCCGGTCGCGGTGAACGCGGATCAACACCATTACGCTCGGGTCGCCCCGGCTCCCTGCGGCATACGCGTCGGATCTGAAGACGGGTGACCGGTTCCCAGAGCTGCGGGCCGCCGGGGGTATTCCCTCGACAGAGCACAGGCTGGGCTGACAGGCTGCCCGTATGACCTACGGAATCGAGTTCCCCTTCGCCCGGTGAGCGCCCAGGACGAGCGCGGCGCGCTCCCCCTCCCGCCGGCCCTGTACGACCAGGCTCTGTATCTGCTGAACCAGTCCGGTGACGGCGTTCCGCCCCGGCGTGGCTTGACGCTCGAGCAGCGTCCCGCAGCGAGCGAGGCTCCGCTGTCCGGCGAGGAGGCGCGGAACGCCATCCGGGAGGCGTTGACCCCCCTGCCGGAGGACTCAGCCACTGTGCACCGCCGCTTCGCCCGGCTCGGCCTGGGCCGCAGCCATCTGCCCCTGATCCGCTCTGCCGTCGCCGACTTGCCGCTGCCAGACGATCAGCGGGAAGCCGCCCGGTCCCTGGGCCGGCATCTCACCCGGACCGGAACCGCGCGGCCCGCCGTCACCGCCGGCCTCGCCCTGCTCATCCGCCTCGGCGAGCCCGAGGACATCCCGTATCTCCGTGTTCTCGGCTTGTTCCGGGAGTTCACCCACCTGGCCGTCGAGGCCCTCGACATCCTGGATCACCGACGCGCAGCCGTCGTCTGGCTCGCCGTCTACGCGCGCCACGCCGAGCTGCGGCCCCTGGTCCGCGCCCTGTGGCTGGAAGACCGGCAGGCCATCTGCACGGAGTTGGCCGCCTTCCCCGCCGGGCCGCGTTTCCTCAGCAGCACCGCCGCCCGCCGGATCGCGGAAGCCGCCCGCTTGCCCGACCTCCTCGACCAGCGCCCCTCCGACACCGCCCTGCGCGCCCGGGCGGCCCGGCTCCTGGCCCGGATGGGGTGCCCGCATGCCGACTCGTCCGACCTCCTCGCCTACCGCGACGCACGCACCGTGTACGAGTGCGTCGCTTCCCGGGCCAGCGCCTTGCCGCCTGCTCTCGACAACCACGCCCTCCTGCTCGCGCTGGCCTTGGACCTGAGCAGTGGTCCCGGAGTGCTGCTGGACTGGCCTGCCGGACGGCGCGTGACGCTGCTGGAATCGCTCGGACGGCTGCTGGCCACGGCCCCGTGGGCCTCGCTGCCGGACACCGAAGCGGTCGATGCGGG
>NZ_JBHVHQ010000030.1:0-24398 GCF_042800135.1 Streptomyces sp. NPDC057654
GGTCGGTGCGGTCGAGGAAGGCCACGAGGGGGGCGGCGCCGGCCCGGAACAGGGCCTTTTCACCGCCGACTTGCAGCCGGATGAAGACGTCGGAGAGGTGTTCGGACGAGGCCGGCGCGATGTGCACGTCGCCCTCGCCGGAGGGCTGGCTCAGCCCGTCGAGCAGGAGTTCTCTGGCGAACGCCCATGTTACGGGCGCGTCGCCGGGGAGATGGAAGGTGAACGTGATGGCGTACGGGTCGTTGCTGTCGTACGTGAGTTCCACCGGGATACGGAAAGCAAGCTCCTCGGAGACGAGAAAGGTCATGGTCACTTCTGCCTGAACCGTGTCGCGCATAGCCCTATGCCCCGCGTTCGTCGGATTTGGCCGGGATTGAATCCTCATGGCCCTATTGACGCCATCGTCTGACAACGACTAACGGATCACAAGGAGTGATTTTTCAGATACTGATAGAGAACGAGAGTGAGCTTACGAGCTCACCGACTCTGGAGCGTAACGACTCGACCACAGGACGGAGTTGTTCCACCCGATTCGACGGAAGTGAGACCGCCATGGTCGCCACGGCGGTCCCCGCGACTATGGGGAAAGCCGCGCAGACCGTCCCGAGCGCGTACTCCTGCTGTTCGAACACCGGTTGGAGCCGGTGCCGGTTCTCCAGCCTGCGCAGCAGGTCGGCGCGGTCGCGCGCGGAGTACGGGGTGAGGGGACGTACGGGGTGGCGGGCGAGGTAGTCGTCGCGCTCCTCCTCGCCGAGCTGGGCGAGGAGGCACTGACCCAGCGCGTGGGCGTGCGCGGTCTCGCGAAAATCCGCCCATTCCTGTACGGCCGGGAACTCGGGAGCGTCGGCGACGGCGAGGACGTCGACCTCGCCCTCGCGGTACGCCGCGAAGTAGAGGGGAACACCGAGTTCTTCGCCGATGTCGGCCAGCGTGCCGGCTATTCCGGCGCGTCGCTCCTCGCGGCCGTCCACATCGCCGAGGCTCATCGCGGCGTCGCCGTAGAGGAAGACGCCGTTCTCCCGGCGCAGATATCCCTCATGGGTCAGCGTGCGGAGCAGGTGGTAGGCGGTGGGCAGCGGCAGGCCCGCCTCACGGGCGAGCTGCTTGGCAGGTGCACCGTCCCGGTGCGCGCCCACTGCTTCCAGAAGACGCAGCGCACGCTGCACCGATCCGATCAGAGTCGGCTGGGAGGAAGCCCCGATATTCGCAGTCGCCAACGTTCACCCCCAGGCGTGCCGACGGGTGTCGTACCCGTCTGCGGGGGCCGCCCCCGCCACTACTGCGCCGCCCAGGGGCCGTAAGAACGCACGAGCGATGTCGGCGTCGCGGCCGGGCCGAGGGTCGACCGGCCCGCCCGAGCCACCGCCACAAGGAGGCGTCAGCGATTCGCACTCTAACCGGAGTAACGCGTTCAGGTTGATGTTTGGCGGGGGGTGTCCCTCAGCCGGGCTACCCCGGAAGGCGGCGGGGCAGGCCGCCTCGGAGCGTCCGGCGGCCGTCTACCAGTCGCTGTGCGACGAGGACGAGGAGGTGAACTTCCTTACCACGTAGATGAGTCCGCCGACGAGCGCGACCAGCAGCAGGGCCTTGAAGAGCAGGCTGACGACGAAGCCGAGCACGCTCATGATCAGACTGCCGAACACCAGTAGGACGAGGAGCGGCACCGCGATCCACTTCACCCATCCCGGCAGACCCCCGAATATCCCCTTCTCGGCCATTTCGTCCCCTGCTTTCCATTCGCTCGGTCGCGTCAGTCGCGCAAGTCGCGTCGGTCGCGTTCTCGCCAGGTCTCCCCTTGCACCTTCGATGCTAGGCGGCGGGGCGCGCCGACGGGGGCCCCGCGGCCCCCGTCCTCCCCTGACCGGACCCCTACGGGGAGCCAGGAGAGCAGGTCAGCTCTCAGGGGGAGAGAAGACCACCATGACCCTCAGGTCCTCGGCGATGTGGTGGAACCGGTGCGTCACCCCGGCCGGCACATAGACCACGCTGCCCCGCGCGACCTGCGTCGTCTCGGCGCCCACCGTGATCGACGCCCGCCCGCTCAGCACCAGGTACACCTCGTCCTGCGCGTGCGGGCTCTGCGGGTCGGCCTCGCCCGCGGCGAGGGCGTAGAGCCCGACCGACATATTCCGTTCGCGAAGAAACTGTAGATACGCGCCGTCGTTCGCGGCCCGCTCCGCCTCCAGCTCATCCAGCCGGAACGCCTTCATGCTCGTCCACCCCTTGCTGTGCCGACCCTTCCCGGGCCGATCCCGTCTGCAACGATCTCACCATGAAGAATTTCGTAGTCAAGACGATCGCCAACGCGGCCGCACTGGCGGTCGCCATCTGGCTGCTCAAAGGCATCACCCTGTCCGGTGAGAACACCACCCGCAAGGCGTTCACGCTGATTCTCGTGGCGCTGGTCTTCGGCGTGGTGAACTTCGTCGTCAAGCCGATCGTGAAGGTGCTGTCGTTCCCGCTGTTCATCCTCACGCTGGGGCTGTTCACTTTGGTGATCAACGCCCTGATGCTGCTGCTCACCTCATGGCTGGCGGGCAAGCTCGACCTGTCCTTCCACGTCGAGGGGTTCTGGTCGGCCCTGGTCGGCGGGGTGATCATCTCGATTGTGGCCTGGGCGATGCACATGATCCTGCCGGACGAGAACGACTGACGGCGGTACCCGCACGACGGGCCGGGGCCGATGGGGCACAGGAGTGTCCCGTCGCCTTCGGGCCCGGGGCGGGCCCCGCTTCCCGAGCGAGCGGGCCGACCGCCCGACTTACCCGAGCGAGGAGAGCACATGACAGGCGACGGCACGCGGGCCGTACGAGCGGGACTGCCCGAACCGGAGGCGAACGAACCGACGCTGCCCGGCCCGGTCTTCGCCGCCCACTACCACCTGCCCGGCGACGGCGGCGGCCCGTACACCTACGGCCGCGACACCAACCCCACCTGGACCCTGCTGGAGCGGGCCGTCGCGGAGCTGGAGTCGCCCGGCGCCGAGGCCCCGCCCGCCGAGACCGTCGCCTTCGCCTCCGGCATGGGCGCCATCTCGTCCGTCCTCATGTCCCAACTGCACCCCGGCGACGCGGTCGTGCTCCCCGACGACGGCTACAACCTCCTCATCCCCACCCGCGAGCGGCTCGCGGGCATCGGCGTCGAGGTCCGCACGGCCCCCACCCGCAACAACGGGCAGCTCGCCGAGCTCGACGGGGCCAAGCTGCTGTGGATCGAGACCCCCTCCAACCCCGGCCTCGACGTGTGCGACATCCGCCGCCTCGCCGAGGCCGCCCACGCGCGGGGCGCGCTCGTCGCCGTCGACAACACCCTCGCCACCCCGCTCGGCCAGCGCCCCCTGGACCTCGGCGCGGACTTCTCGGTCGCCAGCGCGACCAAGGCGCTCACCGGCCACGGAGACGTCCTGCTCGGCTGCGTCACCACCCGCGACCCGGACCTCGCGGCCGGGGTGCGCGCCTGGCGCAAGACCATCGGCGCCATCCCCGGCCCGATGGAGACCTGGCTCGCGCACCGCTCGCTGGCCACCCTCCAGTTGCGCGTCGACCGCCAGGCCCAGAACGCCCTCGCCCTCGCCACGGCGCTGCTGACCAGGGACGAGATCACCGGGGTGCGCCACCCCGGGCTGCCCTCGGACCCCGCGCACGAGATCGCGAGCGCGCAGATGCTCGGGGGCCGCTTCGGGTGCGTGGTCTCCTTCGCGCTGCCCGACAAGGCGCACGCGGACCGCTTCCTGACCGCCCTGCGGCTGGTCGACGACGCGACGAGCTTCGGCAGCGTGCGGTCGAGCGCCGAACGGCGGGCGCGGTGGGGCGGGGACGCGGTGCCGGAGGGGTTCATCCGCTTCTCCGTCGGCGTGGAGGACGCCGCCGACCTGGTCGCCGACGTGCTGCGGGCCCTGGACGAGGCCGCCGGCCGGCCGGGCGCCGCGGCCTGTTGAGCCCTGCTGAGCCTTGCTGACAGGGCGGTTTCCAACTGGCACGGCCGACTAGCACGTCCTACTAGCGCGCCCTACGCACGGCGGACGGCTCAAGCCTCCCCCCTCGTGGCTTGAGCCGTCCCGGTTCAACGCATGATGAACCGCGCGAACAAGGCTAGTTGACTCTGCGTCAGTGTCCAATCACGCTAGCACCACCGTCCTATCGACTTATTTATAGTTCCGCCGGGCCGGGCGACGGATCGCAGACGGCGGACCGCGGCTCGCCGACGACAGGCAGCATCAATCCCGAGGGGAATGCATGGATTTAGCCCTTTTACGCACCTTCGTCACCGTGCACCGAGCCGGGTCCTTCACCCGCGCCGCCGCCCTCCTCGGCCTCTCGCAGCCCGCCGTCACCGGCCAGATCCGCACGCTGGAGCGACAGCTCGGCCGCCCCCTCTTCCTCCGCCAGGCGCGCGGTGTCTCCCCCACCACCTCCGGCGACGAGCTCGCCCACAAGGTCGCACCCCACCTCGACGCCCTGCTGAAGATCACCGAGGCCGGGATCGACGAGCAGTCGCCCGCCCGCACCCTGCATCTGGCCGGCCCGCCCGAGTTCACCGCCCTGCGCGCGCTGCCCGCCCTCACCCCGCTCGTCGACCAGGGCCTCGCCGTACGCGCCGCCCACGGCACCACCGAGGAACTCCTCACCGGCCTCGCCGCGGGCCACCACGACCTCGTCATCACCACCGCCCGCCCGCGCGGCCGGCTGCTGAGCCCCACCCCCCTGTGCGACGAGGAACACGTTCTCGTCGCCGCGCCCCGCTGGGCCGCCCGGCTCGGCGGACCGGCCGTCGTGCACGCCAAGGGCGCGCCGCTGCTGGAACACCTCCCCGTCGTGGAGGTGCACGAGTGCCTGCCCCTGGTCGCCCGCTACTGGTCGTCCGTCTTCGACGCCGAGCCCACCGCCCCCGGCGCCGTCATCGCCCCCGACCTGCGGTCCGTACTGGCCTGCGTCGCCGCCGGCGCGGGGATCGGCGTGCTGCCCCGCTATCTGTGCGCCGAGGCCCTCGACCGGGGCGAGGTCGTCGCCCTCCTCAACCCGCCGGTGCCGCCGCTGCGCACCTACTACCTGGTCGTACGCGCCGGAACGCTCGGCCATCCCCACCTCGCGCGGGCGCACGAATGGCTGCTGCGGGCCGCCGACGGCTGGTGACGGACACGGCCGCGCCGGGCGGCCCCGCAGTACGGGGCGGCTGCTGTTCCCTGATGACGATGGGTTTCGAGGGCCGTCCCGCGCGGCATCTGTCACCTATGACCGAACGTCCAGTGGTCAAGCGCACCGCCCGTGCCATCCTGCTCGACAGCGCCGCCGAAACCGGCCCCGGCGCCGGAGGCGGTGCGGACGACGCCCTCGAAATGATCCTCATCAAGCGCACGAAACCCGGCGAGGCCCCGTACTGGATCACCCCCGGCGGCGGCGTGGAGCCCGAGGACGGGACAGTGGTCGACGCCCTGCACCGGGAGGTCGACGAGGAGCTCGGCGCGAAGGTGACGGACGTGGTCCCGGCCTTCGTCGACACCGTCACGCACCCGGAGGGCGCCGCCGCCCGCGGCGTGAAGGTGCAGCACTTCTTCGTCTGCCGCCTCGCGTCGATGGACCTCTCGCAGCGGCACGGCCCGGAGGTCGACGAGCCCTGCGGTACGTACGACGTGGTGCGCGTCCCCTTCACACGCGCGGGCATCGCCTCGGTGGAGGTGGTGCCGCCCTCGCTGCGCGCCTACCTGGACGCGAACATCGAAGGCGTACGGTCGCTGCTCGCGGCGGATCTGAGCTGAGCGGATCTGAGCCGAGGGGGCCGAGGAGGCGGGCGTACGCTCCCGCCTCCAGCCTCTCCGATGGCCTCTGGCCTCTGGCCTCTGCCCTTTAGCCTTTAGCCTTTAGCCTTTAGCCTTTAGCCTTTAGCCGAACCAGCCTCTGAACGGCTCGCTCTGTTCCTGCGGCTCCAACGGCTGCCAGCGGCGAGCCTGTTCCAGCGCCCGTTCGGCGCGGCGCTGCCACTCCTGGGCCTCCGTGCGCCCGCGCGCCTCGCGCGCTCGCTCCGCCGCCTGGGCCGCCGTGCCGAAGAAATCGCCGCCCTTGCGCCGCGAGTCGTCCGTGCCCCAATCCCCTTCGCTCCGCTCGCCCTCGCCCCGCTCGCGCCGCTCGGCCTCCCGCTGTCGGGGATCCGCCTTCACCAGATGCGGGATGTGCTTGCGGCAGTGGATGTACGCCTCCTCGACGCCGACCTCCACCCACAGCCGGGCGCGGCGGCCCGGAACGGGGTCCACGGGCAGCCCGGGGTGGCTCACGCGCAGTTCGGCGTCGGAAACCGTGCGGGCCCTGCCATTGATGTGCAGCCCTATCCGGTCATGCGTGAAGTCGACCATGAGAATGCCGAGATGGGGGTTTTCGGAAAGATTGCCGAGGCTGGCATGGACTCCGTTGCCCCGGTATTCGGGGTAGATCAGCGTGCGTTCATCCAGGACCCGCAGAAAGCCGGGCGGGCCCGCCCGGAAACTGTTGTCGCATTCGCCGTGCCGGTCGGCGGTGGCCAGGAAGAACATCTCCTGCCGGACCACGAAATCCCGCATGCGCGCATTGAGATGGTCCAGCACTTGATCGCCGTAGAACTTCTCGGCCCGCTGCACCGTTCCCATGCGCCGCTGCATCTCGTGCTCGCCATCGCTGCCCGGCAAGGGCGCTTTCGCCGCCGGCCGGACGGCGGTCAACTGCTCGGGTCCGACTCCGTACAAAGATCTCAACCCCCTGCCGCCACAAGCTCTTCGAGGGAGTCGTGCCGTATTCGATGGGACGGAATACCGATGCCCTTCAGTGTGTCCACCCCGCTGCGGATCATGCCGGGCGGGCCGGAGAGGTAAGCGTCGTAGGCGTTCCACGGCCCGTACTCCCGGACCGCGTCCGGGAGCGGGCCCGCGATGCCGCCGGCGGTGGGCCCGTCGGAGACCACCGGGTGCACTGAGAGCCAGGGATGCGTCCGCTGGAGCCGCAGCATGGTGTCGATGTCGTACAGGTCGTCGTCGTGGCGCGCGCCGTAGAAGACGTCCATCGGGCGGCGCCGGCCGTGTTCGGCGACGTCCTCGACCAGGGCCTTGATCGGGGCTATCCCGGTGCCGCCGCCCAGGCACAGCAGCCCGTTGTCAGTGGTGTGGTCCACAATCATGGAACCGGCGGGGGGCCCGAGCCGGATGACGTCGCCGGGGCGGGCGCGGTGCACCAGCGCGCTGGAGACCCAGCCCGCGGGCACGGCTTTGACGTGGAAGGAGAGCAGGCCGTCCGGGCGGGGCGCGGACGAGAAGGAGTAGTGCCGCCACACACGCGGCCACCAGGGGGTTTCCAGGCTCGTGTACTGGCCCGCGAGGAAGGCGTAGGGCTGGTCGGGCCGTACGGTCACGACGGCGATGTCCGGCGTCCGGCGCTCGTGCGAGACGACTTCGGCCTGCCACCAGGCGGGGGCGTGGCGCTCGTTCTCGGCCGCCGCGTCGATCATGATCTGCGAGATCGCCGTGTACGCGCGCACCCACGCGGCCTCGGCGGCCTCGCTCCAGGTCTCCGGCGCGTACCGGGTGAGCGCGGCGAGCAGGCACTCGCCGACGGCAGGGTAGTGCTCGGGCAGGGTGCCGTACTTCCGGTGTCCGCGGCCGAGGTGGGAGAGGTACTCGGTGAGGATGTCCGGGTCGTCGACGAGCTTGGCGGAGGTGAGCAGCGCCCGGAAGAGCCGGTCGCGCTGGGTGTCCATGGACGCGGGGAAGAGGGCCCGCAGGTCGGGGTGCTGGACGAAGAGGAGCGCGTAGAAGTACGAGGTCGCCTTGTCCGCGATGGGCTCGATCTCGGTCAGTGTGCGCCGGATGAGCACCGCGTCGGGCGAGGCGGGAACGGCGTCCGCCGGATCGAACACGGAGGGGGAGGGGGCGGAGGCGGGCTCGGAGGAGGGGGCGGGCTCGGGAGCGGGGGAGGGCGCGGGTGCGGGAGGCGCTGCGGCGGCGGGGGCGGGGCCCGGGGCAGCGGCTGTGGGGGCCGGGGAAGCGGCGGGCGGCGGTGCTTGGCCGGCCTTGGGGCGCGTTCCCTGCGGGGGTACGCGCTCGGGGGCGCGCTGGTGCTCGGTGTGCTCGGGGTGCTCGTCCGGTTCGGGGGACGGCGCGGAGGCCCATGAGGGGGTGTGCTCGGAGGCCGGCGCGGGGGACGGCGGCGCCGAGGCAGCGGGCCCTGGGGACGCCCCCGGCCCGCCGGGGCTGGTGGGACCGCTGCGCGCACCCGGTCCGGCGGGGCTGGTGGCGGTGCCGGGACCTACCGGTCCGCCGCGCTCGTTGCCCCTGCCGATCGGCCGTATCGGGCTGACCGAGCGGCTCGGGCTGCTCGGGCGGGCCGGGCGGGCCGGTATCCGCTCCGCGTCGCGCTCGTCGCCTCCGTCACGCTCGTCGCCGTTCCGCTCGCTGTTCCGCTCGCCGTCATCCCCCTGGGGGCCGCTGGGCCGCGGCGGGCGGGAGGGCCTCCTGCTCGGGCTGAACCAGCCCCACTCGCCACCGCCATTGCCGTCGTCGCCGCCGGAACTGCCGCCTTCGGCCGACATGGTGGTCGGAGCGTCCATAGTTGCCTCGCCTCGAACATCTTTCAGTCGGTCTTCGCACTTCCGAAGCCGGAAGGTGCCCGCAATTCCCCGTTTCAGGTCCGCCTTCGGTATCCGCTTCGGTATCCGCTTCCGGAGCAGAATTCCCAACTACGTCCGACCAGCCTCACAGTTCGCCACAGAACGGACAACGCCCGAAGTCATGTGACATTGAACGCAGTTCTCTGCCGCGCAGCATGCCACCTTCCTTCCCGCCTCCGGACAATCATCGGGAAGTCCGGGTAACAGCAGCCGTGTTCCTCTATGGTGAGACCATCCGTCGCGGCCCGCGAGCAGCCCACGCCGGGTCACGATTGTGCATCGCGCCCAACCGGGGACGACCATACCGGGCGTCGTTGAATACACAACCCTTCGACCGCCGGCGGCGACGACTTCTTGTCGCGTTCACGGGCGATACGGCCAATTACCGTGGGTCACCGACCAATTCGTATGCCTCCCGGAGATCGCGCCCGGTATAGGCATGCGTGGCGGCATCCCGCACATGATGATCCGCGTTCACCGCGACCGACACGGGCAATGCGGCGAACAGCGCCACGTCCGACATCGAGTCCCCGTACGCTACGCAGTCCGTCCGGGTCAGACCGAACTTCTCACAAAGTTCATCCGCAATCCTCACTTTCGCCGTCGCATCGAGGATGCCCGCGGGGTCGACCGGTTCCCGGAACGGCACGGAGGGCCAGCGTGAGCCGTGCGCCTCGTCCACGCCCCAGTCCAGCAGCCGTTCCACGAAGAACGACGGCGAGAGGGAGACCACCGCGCACCGCTCGCCGCGTGCCCGGATGGCGGCCCAGACCTCGCGGATGCCCGCGAGCCACGGCGCGCTCGCGAAGGCCGCCGCGACCTGTTCCTCGCGCAGCTCGCCCCAGAGCTCGCAGGCGCGTACGGCGAACTCCGGCGGCGTCATGCCTTCGATCAGGAACGCGCTCTCCAGCTCGGCGATCTCCCGCTCCACCCCGAGCTGCCGCGATATCTCGATCGCGGCGGCCGTGCCGTACAGCAGCGTGCCGTCCATGTCGAACAAGTGCAGTCTCGTCATGGGGCCGAGCCTAGATCTCGGTCCGCGGATCCCGCCCGGCTTTTCGAGCGGGGACAATAATTGCAGGCGCAGGAAATTGTGATACTGAGGTATCCTGGGCGGGACACGCTGCGAAAACCGACACAACAGTCGACGAAGCCGAAGGGGGAGCCCCTCATGTCTCAGCAGGTCACAACGGTCGTACCAGCTCCGGACGAGGCGCCCGCCCCCCTCACACCGGGCCTCGCCCAGAGCTGGTGCGCCCTCTCCTCCCTCCACGGCCGGATCGAGGCGCACGTCGAGCGCGCGCTCCAGGCCGGGCACGAGCTGAGCATGCGCGAGTTCTCCGTGCTGAGCGTGCTGGGCGACCAGCACGACGGCGACGGCGGCCACCTGCGGATGAACCAGGTCGCCGACTCCGTCGTCCTCAGCCAGAGCGCGACCACCCGGCTGGTCAGCCGGCTGGAGGACCGCGGCCTGCTGTCCCGCTACCTCTGCCGCACCGACCGCCGCGGCATCTATACGGACGTCACCGACGCCGGCCGCGTACTCCTCGACGCGGCCCGGCCGACACACGACACCGCACTGAACGAAGCGCTCGAAGAGGCCGCGAACCACCCCGAACTGGCCACGCTCGTCGCCGCCGTACGGTCCCTCACGCCCGTTTCCTGACCGGAGCCCGACCGGGCACTTGATCATTTAGCGGGCCGTCCGCGTAAGGTCCGGGCATGAGTGACATCGAGATCCGGCGGGCGACCGCCGACGACATCCCGGCCATCGTGGCCCTGCTCGCCGACGACGAGCTCGGCGCGCTGCGCGAAACCCCCGACGACCTCACTCCCTACCGCACCGCCTTCGCCCGGCTGGCCGACGACCCGAACCAGTACGTGGCCGTGGCGGTCCGCGAGGGCCAGATCATCGGCACCCTCCAACTCACCATCATCCCGGGCCTGTCGCGGCAGGGCGCGACACGCTCGATCATCGAGAGCGTGCGCATACACGCGGACGCGCGCGGCAGCGGCCTCGGCACCGAGCTCATCGAGTGGGCCATCGCCACCTCGCGCACCGAGGGGTGCCGGCTGGTGCAGCTCACGTCGGACGCGGTGCGCGTGGACGCGCACCGGTTCTACGAGCGGCTCGGCTTCGAGGCGTCCCACCTCGGCTTCAAGTACCAGCTCTAGACGCGGGCCCCCGCGACCGGGGGCCTACGTCCACGACTCATCGGGCCCGCGATTCATCGGGGCCGGTTCGGCCCGCCCCGTGCCCGCTCGCGGTGGGCCTTCTGGCGGCACGCGCCGCCGCAGTACCGGGCGGGCCGACCCGTACGCGCGGCGGACACGGGCGTGCCGCACGCCGCACACTCGGTTTCGTTACGTACATTGCTGCTATTGCGGTCTTTCCTGACCTTCTTCAGCTCGGCGACCGGAAGTTTCGTCACGTGCGGACCAGGCCGCAGGCTGTCGCAGAGCAGCGCCACGCCGCGCCCCGGAACAGCGCCCGCGCCCCGCCGCCGCTCCATCGACAGACACGCCAGCAGCAGCGCCCGTACATCGGAGATATCCACGTCCCGCCGTACGTCGCCCGCTTCCTGAGCATGTGTCAGGAGTACGTCCAGGGCCTGCGCGAACTCCCTGATCAGGCCGGCGGACCTGCCGAACCGCTCCTCCCCGCCCGCCTCCAGCGCGTCGCACAGCGCCTTGTTCCGCGCGGTCAGCCGCACCACCGACGCCAGGAAGCGGAAGAAGACCGGACCGGGGTCCGGCACCTCCGCCAACTCCCGTGCCGTGTCGACGAACAGCCGTATCCGGTCCACGACGGCCGCCTCGAACAGCGCTTCCTTCGACGGGAAATGGCGGTAGACCGTGCCCGCGCCCACCCCCGCGCGCCGCGCGATCTCCCCGAGCGGAACGTCCATCCCCCGCTCCGCGAACGCCGATCGGGCCGCCGTCAGCACGAGCGCCCTGTTGCGCCGCGCGTCCGCGCGGGAGGGTGCGGCGGCGGATTCCGTCATCGGTCGGGGCTCCTGGAGGCGCGGGCGATCAGTCCCGTAGGGCAACCGAAACAAGCGGGTGGGACGTTCCGATTGTAGCCAGGCCCGTAGAACATGATCGATAAGCGCGTGGCGGGAAGCGCCGCAGGCACTCCACCAGCGCCTCAGCGCCCTCCCCCTTCAACGATCCGTCGCGGAGGCACGTCGCGCACCTGCAAGCATAGAACTGGAGTTCGATTAAAGGAGCGAAAAGAAGACGAAAGAAGGGGCAGGAGCCACCGGCCCCCACCCCTCACCCGTTTTCTCAGCCCACAACCCCGGACCAGGCGGCCCCCGCCGCCTCCGCCGCGGCGTCCGCCCCCGACACGTCCGCTCCCAGCACGCGCAGCCCCTCGGCCAGCGCCGCCAGCGACGCGAGCACGACGGACCGGTCGGCGGCGAGTCCGTAGTGGTTGACGCGGATCATCTCCTTGGCGAGCTCGCCCGCCGCGGCCTGCACCGGTACGGCCGGGTCGGCGGCCAAGGCGGCAGCGACCAACTCGCGCGCGTCCATTCCCTCGGGGGCCCGCAGCGTCGTGGCGACCGGAGCGGCGTCCACGTCACGGGTGACGTACGGAGTAAGGGCGCCCAGTGCCCGTACACCTGCGCGGGTGGCCGCGGCCGCTCCCCGGTGGCGGGCGATGACGGCGGCCAACCCCGCCGCCTCGACGCGGTCGGCGGCCTGCTCCAGGGCGAGCATCTCCAACTGGGCCGGCGCGTGCGGCAGCGCGGCGCGGCCGCCGTCGATCCAGCTCTCCTTCCAGTCCAGGAGCGAGAGGTACGAACGGCGCGGGGCCTGCGGGTTCTCGGCGATCCGCGCCCAGGCGCGTGCGCTGACCGACACGGCGGACACCCCGGCGGGCCCCGCCATCGCCTTCTGACCGCCGATCACGCAGAGGTCCACGCCCCACTCGTCGGTCAGCAGCGGCTCGGCGGCCACGGAGGCGACGGCGTCGAGCATCAGCAGCGCGCCGTGCTCGCGCACCACGGCCCCGATCTCGGCGACGGGGTTGGTGTTGCCGGTCGCGGCCTCCGCGTGCACCAGGCACACGAAGTCGATCTCCGGCCGCTCGCGCAGCGCGTCGGCCACCTGCTCCGCGGAGACCGCGCCGCTGAACGGCGCGGTGACGGTCACCACCTCCGCCCCGCAGGAACGCATCCAGCCGCCGAACGTCTCGCCGTACGGGCCGGTGACGATGTTCAGCGCCGTGGAGCCGGGGCGCACGGCCGAGCGGATGCACGCCTCCAGCGGCAGCAGCGCCTCGCCCTGCATGGCGACGACGTCGGCGCGCGTACGCAGCAGCGAGGCGATCTTGTCCTCGACGCGCGCGAAGTGGGCGGCCGTGAGCGGCGGCAGGTCGAGCAGGGCCGGGACGGGATTCGCAGTGGTCACGGTGGCCTTCCAGATGATGCGCCGCGCGCGGCGGCCTGATATCTCGTTGTCTCGCAATCGAGGTCTTGCAATCGAGCGTACGTCCGCCGCTTTCTGTACACGGCAGCCGTATCCAGCCCGCGGCCTCTGCTCCCTACCGCCAGCCCTCGGGGTGGACGCCCCCCGGAACCGCCGCGTCCCCCGGCTCGTACGGCTGCCGGGTGAAGACGAACGTGCCGATGTCGAGGTGGCTGACCTCGCCCGCCCCGGTACGGGCCACCCGCAGCACCTCGCCCGCGTAATAGCCGTCCAGGCCGGTCCAGGTGCCGTCCGCCTCCGCGCGGAAGCGGGACGCGCGGCCCTGCGCGGCGAGGGGCCGGAGCTCCAGCCCGCGGTCCGCGCGGAGGCGGAGCGCGAGGGGCGTGGCGCCCCAGTACCAGGGCCCGGTCAGGGCGAGCAGCTCCGGATCGGCGGCGGGCAGCGGCTGCCACGGCTGCGGGAAGCGGGGTTCGTGCTCGGCGACGATCCGTACGAGGTCGGCGGCGACGACGCCGGTCGGCGGGCCTGCGGTGACGTTGGCGAGCGCGATCCCGGCGACGGCCTCCGCCGCGTTCACCCACAGCGCGGCGACGAAACCGGGCATGGAACCGGTGTGCCCGAAGAGCACCCCGCCCTGCGAACGGGCCAGCTGCACGCCGAGCCCGTAGCCGCCGTCCCAGTGCTCGCCCTCCGGCCCGGCCGCGGGCTCGCGCATCCGCGCCAGCGTGTCCGCGCTCAGCACCCGCTCGTCGCCGTGCAGCAGAAACGCGGCGAACCGTGCGAGGTCCCCGGCCGTGGACCACAACTGCCCCGCCGGTCCCATCAGCCCCGTGTCGACCACGTTTTCCCGCTGCATCACGTCGGCCCACGGGTGGACCGCCCAGCCGTCGGCGTGCGGCGCGGCGGGCAGCGGCGTCGTACGGCGCATGCCCATCGGTTCCAGCACCTCGCGGCGCAGCACCTCGTGCCACGGCGCACCGCCGCGCAGCCGCTCGACGAGCGCGCCCAGCAGCGCGAAACCGGGGTTGGAGTAGTGGTGCCGCCGCCCGGCCGGGTGCGGCTGTGCCCCCTCGCCGAACACATCCGCCAGCGCGGGCCGCAGCGCGCCGTCCGTCCGCTCCCACCAGGGGCCGCGCGCCTCGGCGGCCAGGCCCGCGGTGTGCGAGAGGAGTTGGGCGACCGTCGCGTCCCCCGCCCCGGCCGGGGCGCCGGCCAGGTCGCGGTCCAGGTGCTTGCGCAGCGGGTCGGCGAGGTCGAGCAGCCCCTCGTCGCGCAGCCGCAGCACCAGGACGGCGACGAACGTCTTGGTGATCGAACCGATCCGGTACTGCGTATCGGCGTCGGGCCGCTGCCCGTCGACCGCCCCGCACGCCCCGGACCACACCGTCTCCCCCTCCCTCACCACTGCCCCCACCAGGGAGGGCGAACGGCCCTCGGACTGGGCGACGGCGATGCGGTGCGCGAGGGCGCGGCGGGTGGCGGGAAGCAGGTCGTGGAACTCTGCGGATGCGGCGGCGGTGAAGGAAGCGCTCATGCCCGCACCCTAGGACGTACGTGCCCCACGTTCACCGCCATTACGGGCGTACGGGCCCCGCCCCCTTTTTCCGCCGACGGTGAAGACGGACCCGATCGCCCCCGGCACTCATTAAGGTCCGAATCCATGACGACGACGCCCACGACGGTCACCACGCGTACGGTCGAATACCCGGCCGACGGCCTGACGATGGTCGGGCACCTCGCGCTCCCGGCAGGCTCCGGCCGCTGCCCCGGGGTGCTGATAGGGCCCGAGGGCCCCGGACTCAACGACTTCCAGCGCCGCCGGGCCGACGCCCTCGCCGAACTGGGCTACGCGGCGCTGGCCTTCGACATCAACGGCGGCCGCTGGTTCACCGACCCGCAGGAAATGCTGGCGTACGTGAATCCGCTGCTCGCCTCCCCCGACCGCATGCGGGACATCGGCCACGCGGCCCTGGACGTACTGCGCGCCGAACCCCGCACCGACCCCGACCGGATCGCCGGCATCGGCTACGGCACCGGGGGCGCGATCCTCCTGGAACTGGGCCGCGACGGCGTCGACCTGCGCGCGATCGGCACGGTCAACGCGCTGACCACGGGCCGCCCCGGCGAGGCCGCGCACATCCGCTGCCCCGTATGGGCCGGCGTCGGCTCAGAAGACCCGATCATGCCCGCCGCGCAGCGCGACGCCTTCACCGCCGAAATGCAGTCCGCGGGCGTCGACTGGCGCCTGACGGTCTACGGCGGCGCCCAACACGCCTTCCACCACCCCACCGTCGCCCAAACCCTCCTCCCCGGCGTCGGCCACCACCCACAACACGCGGAGCGCGCGTGGCGCGACGTCGTGGACTTGCTGAGCGAGTGCGTGCCCGTGGCGGAGTGACTTGGAGCGTACGGACCGCCTAACTGAAGGCGGGGGGAATCGGACTATCTGCGGACCGCGGTCTCGGAGGGGAGTTCGGTGAAGCGGGTGCGGTAGGCGGCGGCGAAGCGGCCGAGGTGGGAGAGACCCCAGCGGTAGGCGATGGTGCCGATGGGGTCCGTGGTGGTGAGGATGTCCTCGCGAATGCGGTCGAGCCGCAGGTTACGGACGTAGGCCATGGGCGAGAGGCCGAGTCGGGCGCGGAAGGCGGAGCTGAGGGTTCGCGGGCTGCATCTCGCGGCGGCGGCGATGTCGTCGAGGCCGATGTGTTCGCAGAGGTGCGCTTCGATGAACGCGAGGGCTGCCCGCAAGGAGCGCGGATGGCCGGGGCGCGGGCCGTCGTGCAGTTCGCCGGTGTGCGAGTGGGGCTGGGCCAGGAGCAGGGCGCTGACGAGGCAGTGCAGTTGGCTGCGCTGGAGTTCCGCGCGCTGGAACAGCGGGTCTTTCGAATCCAGCTGTTCCAGGAGGGAACCGACCAGCAGCCGCACCGCCCGGCCCTTGGGCTCGCCCAGGTCGAGAGCGAAATCGAAGCGTACGGGGGACGTCGGCGGATGCCCGGCCAGCGCGGCGAATTCCCGGTCGACCAGGGCGGCATCGATCCGCAGGCCCAGGAACCGCGTCCGCCGGCTGCGCAGAGGCCGCAGTTCCTGGGTGTCCCCGGGGTTGGCGACCCCCGCCGTCGCCCCGTCGAGCGTCGCCCGAAGGCCGCCGCACGATGCCGAAATGGCACCGGAGACACCGATGTTGACGAAGTACGAGCCTCGGCCGCGGCCCGGCGCCGAGGAGACGCGCACGTCCAGCGGCGAGGTGAAACAGCCCACCGCGAAGCCGTGTGCGGCGACGCCGCGCAGTTCGTGGTGGCCGCCGTCGCCCAGCCCGTCCAGCGGCGATGTCGCGATCGAGCCGCCGAACAGGCGGGTGGCGGCGTTGAGCAGGTCGGCGGGGTTACGGGACCTGGTGATGAGGTGGTTGCGCAGCGGCGTCGGCACGGTGGTCACGTCGGTGGGCGCCTCTCTGTGAGCTGTGAGCTCTGCGAGCCGGGGCGCCCATTGTCAGCTGACTTGTCCCCTCACCTGGCGGCCTGTCGGCCATGCCGCCCTCGTCGCTAGACCGGATCGGCCATGAGCCGATGGCAGGAAGCGACCAGCGGATACATCTCGCCGTAACGCTGCTCCTGCTCCAGGCCGACGATCACGACCGAGGTCTCCACGAGCGTGCGGCACCGCCGCATGCGCCGGTCGACGAACGCCTGGAGCCCCGCGCCGACGGTCTCGTGCCGCCCGAGTTCACGGGCGAGTACGAGCCCGTCCTCGATGGCCAGCGCGGCGCCACTGGCCATATGCGGTGCGGGAGCGTGCGCGGCGTCGCCGATGACCACGCCGCTGCCGCGGTTCCAGCCGCCCTCCAGGAACGCCGTCAGTATCGGGCGGCGTACCACCGATTCCGACGCGGAGACCAGGGAGCGCAACTCCCGCACCCGGCCGGGGAAGCGCTCCAGCAGCAGCCGCATGCGCGGGGCGAGTTCGTCGTCCGGCAGGGCGCCGCGCTCCCCGCCGTTCTCCGTCAGGAACACGTACGCCTGGCTGTCCGAGATCGGCACGACGCCGGCCGTGTCGGTCTTCCCTCCGAACTGATGGATCCCGGCGGCCCACGCCGGCCGCGGCACCAGAGCCCGCCAGACCATCAGCCCGTGATAGTCGATCGAGGTCTCGAACCCCAGCAGGCCCCGTACCGCGGACCGGACGCCGTCCGCGCCCACCAGCAGCGCGACGTGTCGCTCCGTCCCGTCCGACAACCGCACGCGGACCAGCCCCGTCTCCTGATCCTGTGCCACCGCGGCAGCGGTGACTTGGTGGCGTATCACCACGCCGCACCGCTCGGCCTCCGCGTACAGGATGCGGTGCAGTACGGGCCGCGCGATCCCGGCCGCCGACGGCCGTCCCGCACCGATCAGGCGCGGCAACTGGGTCTCGCCCGCCGGTTCGCCGTCCGCGTCCACGTGGGTGATCGTGCTCATGCCGTACCCCGCGGCGATACACGTGTCCGCGAGCCCCAGCTCGTCCAGGGCGCGCAGCGAGGGACCGGTGAGGCACAGCCCCCATCCGGCGGCAGCCTCCGCCGGGCCGATCTCGGCGACCTCGACCTGCCACCCGTCGCGGGCCAGAGCGATCGCCGCTGTCAGCCCGCCCATCCCCGCACCCACGATCAAGGCCGTCCGCGTACCGCGATAGCTGTCCATATACGCCTCCAGAGCTCCCCCGAGCGCCGATTTCTCCACACCGTAGGCCGCGCCGCCCCTCCGCCTGGTCCGAATCCGGCAGCGACCGTCCCCTGTCGGCAATCAAAACGGCAATCAAAGACGGCAAACGAAAGCGGCAGTCGGCAGCGGCAGTCGACAGCAGCAGTCGACAGCAGCAAACGAAAGCGGCAAACGAAAGCGGCGCGGTGCCGCTGGAAGCTGCTCGCAAGCCGGGCCGCTCAGCCGAGCGCAGCGATCATGTCCTCGGCCATGCGCGTGCTGGAGGCAGGGTTCTGTCCGGTGTACAGGTTGCGGTCGGACACATTGAACTGCTGGTAGGCCGGACCGCTGGAGTGCACGGCGCCCATCTCCCGCAGCCGGGAGGCGAGCAGCCACGGCGCGCCCTCGGCCGTGCCGAACAACTGCTCCTCCTCATCAGTGAACGCGGCCATCTCCCGACCGGCGAACAGCCACTTCCCTTCCGCGTCCACGGCGCTGAGCAGGGCGGCCGGGCCGTGGCAGACGGCTCCGACGAGCTTTCCCGCCGCGTCCGCGGCGGTCAGCAGACGGCCGAGATCAGCGTCCTGGTACAGGTCCACGACCGGGCCGTGGCCACCGGGGAGCACCACAGCGGCATAGCCGTCCACGCGGACCTCGTTCAACTTCAGCAGGGGGCCGAACTCCCGTAGCGCCTTCTCCGCGTGCGCCACGTGGCGGGCGCAGTCCGCACCGGCGAGCTCCGGGTCGGCACTGTGCTGGTCGAGCGGTTGCAGCACCCCGCCGGGGGAGGCGAAGTCGACCGTGTACCCGGCCTCGATGAACTTCTCGTGCGGGGCGGCCAGTTCCTCGGCCCAGTAGCCGGTCGGATAGGCCGAGCCGTCGGTGCGCTCCCAGACACTGGCGGCGGACATGACGATCAGGATCTTGCGGGTGGGGACGCTCATGGGGACACGGTTCCTCTCGATGGGACGGGTACGGCCGGTGCCGGGCACGATCGGCGCGGCGGCCTCGGCCCCGTAGCGCAGGCCACGGACGGACCTGGTCGGCACACATCCACCCTGCCCCGCGACCACCCCCGCCGGGGCCGCACACCAAGCCCTGCGAAACCGCGGCCGCCCGTACCGCGGACCGCCGAACCCAGGACACGAGAACCTAGGACGGGAACCTAGGACGCACAGGACCAGCCACAAGCCGTCACCGTCCCTGACACTGGAATGTGTGGCCGACAAGAACCATGAACTCGCCGATTTCCTGAAACGGGCCCGAGGCCAGGGCGACCCGTCCAGATCGGGCCTGCCCTCGGACGGCCGCGTACGCCGCGTTCCGGGTCTGCGCCGAGAAGAGGTGGCGCGCCTGGCCGGCGTCTCGGCCGACTACTACACCCGACTCGAACAGGGCCGGAACATCACGCCCTCACCGGCCGTGATCGAGGCGATCGGCCGCGCCCTCGCACTCGACGAGGCGGGCAGGGCCCACCTCCGCGACCTCATCGGAGTGACCGCCGCGCCGGCCCACCGTCGGCGACCGGCCGCCGCGCAGCGCGTACGCCCCGGCCTCCGCCAGCTCCTCGACGCGCTCGACGGCGAGCCCGCCCTCGTACTCGGCCGCCGCACCGACATCCTCGCCGCCAACCGCATGGCGCGCGCCCTGTTCGCCGACTTCGAGCAGCTTCCGCCCCGCGAACGCAACTACGCGCGCTGGATGTTCCTGGACGACGCCGCCCGCGCGCTGTTCACGGACTGGGAGGACCAGGCGCGCGCCGCGGTCGAGAGCCTGCGCCTGGACGCCGGCCGCGATCCCGACGACCAGGCCACCGCCGCCCTCATCGCCGACCTGCGAGAACGCAGCCGCGCGTTCGACGCATGGTGGGAGCGGCACCGCGTCCACCAACGCACCCACGGCTCCAAGCGCCTCAACCACCCCCTCGTCGGCGAACTCACCGTCGAATACGAGACCCTCGCCCTCCCCGGCGACCCCGACACGACCCTGTACGTCTACACCGCCGAACCCGGCTCCCCCTCGAAACGCGCCCTCGGCCTCCTCGCGAGCTGGTCCCAGGATCAGGTCTGCGCCATGTCCACGAACCGCGAGTAGTGGCCCTGGAACGCGACCGTGATCGTGGCCGTGGGGCCGTTTCGGTGCTTGGCCACGATCAGGTCGGCCTCGCCCGCGCGGGGCGACTCCTTCTCGTACGCGTCCTCGCGGTGCAGCAGGATGACCATGTCGGCGTCCTGCTCGATCGAGCCCGACTCACGCAGGTCGGAGACCATCGGCTTCTTGTCCGTACGCTGCTCGGGGCCACGGTTGAGCTGGGAGAGGGCGATGACCGGCAGCTCCAGCTCCTTGGCGAGGAGCTTGAGGTTTCGGGACATGTCCGAGACTTCCTGCTGGCGGCTCTCGGCGCGCTTCGAGCCGCCGGACTGCATCAGCTGGAGGTAGTCGATGACGACGAGCTTGAGCTCGTTGCGCTGCTTGAGGCGGCGGCACTTGGCGCGGATCTCCATCATCGACAGGTTCGGGGAGTCGTCGATGTAGAGGGGCGCGGCCGATACGTCCGGCATGCGGCGGGCGAGGCGCGTCCAGTCCTCGTCCGTCATGGAGCCGGAACGCATGTGGTGCAGGGCCACTCGCGCCTCGGCGGACAGGAGGCGCATCGCGATCTCGTTGCGGCCCATTTCGAGGGAGAAGATCACGCTGGGCAGGTTGGCCTTGATGGAGCAGGCGCGGGCGAAGTCCAACGCGAGGGTCGAGTTGTGCGTGGGCACCATCGACCGGGTCGCCAGATACATATGGTCCGCGTTGTCCACCTGAACACAGCGCACGGGAACGCTCGTGACCTCGCGAACCTCGGCGATGTACCGCTGCGTCACCCGGGGGGTGGCGGGCCGCCGTCGATCCGCGTGCACCCGCCGCTTCCGCTCCAGTCCGAAGACCTCGTCGGTGGGCGTGAAGGTGATGATGTGGGCGACGGAGGTTTCCGCGGAACGGCCCTTGACGGTCTTGGCCTGCCGCCCGTACCGGTACCCGAGGCCGGCCAGCAGCTCGCAGAACCCGTCCGCCAGGGCCTTGTTGACGACCGCGAACTGCACGGATCCGGTCCGGTTGACCGTGCCGTCCGTATCCAGCAGCCCGGCGAGCAACGCCTTCCGCTGGGCGATGGAGCCACGCAGATACTCCTCGGGGATGTGCTTGTCGCCCAGCACTCCGAGGGCCCGCAACGTGGTGAGCAGGCTGCCGTGCGCCCCTCGGCACCGACGGCACCGGGGCGTGGCGGCGGAGGAAAAACACTCCACGCCGCAATCCGCGCACGTCGTGGGGGCAACCGGATCGGAGACGAATCGGGCCTTGCCGCCACATGACTGGCCACAACTGCGCACGTGGGCGAGCTTGGGCAGGAACATCCGGCCACAGACCACGCAGGATCGCCGCTGAGGCTCCGGCTCCTCCTCGACGACGAAGCCCAGCGCGTAGGTGATCCCGGCGCCGCCCACCTGCCGTGTCGTGAACCCGTCTTCCATGACGCGACGCACGATCTCCGGGTCCGCGGTGGTGAGCCGCGCGGCGTCACTGTGACCATCGCCCAGCCAGGCGCCGAACGTGTAGGGCGGCACCGGAAGCTCCCGAGGGGGAAGTTCCAGCGCGGCCGTGTTCCGCACGGAGTGGTTCAGCCGCTGCTCGGTGCCGCAATGGACCGATTCGGCGATCTCCTTGGTCGTCCTGACGGCGGCGAAGACCGTCTGCCGCTCCGCGCCGTGCTCCTGGGCGGACCTACGGGACGCACGCGTATCGGTGAGCCACTGGTGATCGGCATCGGCGACCACCTTGGTGCCGTCGTCGAAGACGATCTCGTAGCAGGGGCGCCCGACCATGACGTCGGTGGCGGCGACCACCCGCGTCGGCCTGCCGTCGGAGCCGAGCAGAAGGTCCCCCACTGTGACGTCGCCCATGCTCGTCCACCCGGTCGGGGTGGGCAGCGAGGTGTCCAGCGCGAGCGCCTTGCCCATGGCAGGCCGGGCCGCGATGACGATCATCTGGCCGGGGTGCAGGCCGTTCGTCAGGGCGTCCAGGTCCGTGAAGCCCGTCGGGACGCCCGTCATCTCGCCGCTGCGGGAGCCGATCGCCTCGATCTCGTCGAGCGCGCCCTCCATGATGTCGCCGAGCGGGAGGTAGTCCTCGCTGGTGCGCTGCTCGGTGACGGCGTAGATCTCGGCCTGGGCGCTGTTGACGATGTCGTCGACGTCGCCGTCGGCCGCGTATCCCATCTGGGTGATGCGGGTGCCGGCCTCGACCAGCCGCCGGAGGACCGCCCGCTCGTGGACGATCTCGGCGTAGTACGCGGCGTTGGCGGCCGTCGGGACGGACTGCACCAGGGTGTGCAGATACGCGGCGCCGCCGACCTTGGTGATCTCGCCGCGCTTGGTGAGCTCCGCCCCGATCGTGATGGGGTCGGCCGGCTCGCCCTTGGCATAGAGGTCGAGAATCGCCTGGTAGACGGTCTCGTGCGCGGGGCGGTAGAAGTCGGGGCCCTTGAGGACCTCGACGACCTCCGCGATCGCGTCCTTGGAGAGCAGCATGCCGCCGAGCACGGACTGCTCGGCGTCGAGGTCCTGCGGCGGTACGCGCTCGAAGCCGCCGCCCTGCCAGGAGGAGCCCTCGTCGCCGCGGTCGTGCTGCTCGCCGCGGCCCTTGCCCTCGCCGCGCCGGGGCCGGGAGACCGGGAGCCGGTCGCTGGGACCGGCGTCCGCCCAGGGGTCTTCCATGGGCGGTTCAGGCATAGCCATGCTCACCCCGCCACCTCCTCCCGTCCGCGACGCGGACCTCGCCATGCCCTTCTTTCTTACGGCACGGCTCTGACAAATAGGACACCCGACTCCGGTTACGGCGCGTCGAGTTCACGAGTCGCGAGGGCCGGAACATGCGGCGGGCGCCGGACCACGGTAGGCCCGTGGAGACCGTGCGCCAATCTTGTTATCCACAGACCATGTGGATGACGGCCCCCATCCTGTGGAGAAGTCGCCGAT
Source organism: Streptomyces sp. NPDC057654 (assembly GCF_042800135.1). Taxonomy (NCBI): domain Bacteria; kingdom Bacillati; phylum Actinomycetota; class Actinomycetes; order Kitasatosporales; family Streptomycetaceae; genus Streptomyces; species Streptomyces sp. NPDC057654. The sequence continues at coordinate 22,757 of NZ_JBHVHQ010000030.1, forward strand.
ACCTGTGCACGGGGTGGGGGAAATCTCTGTGGACAAACACACAATCGCTTCAATCTCACCACCCTGACCTGCGATTTCTTCATCCAGGGCCTGTTGAGAAGAAAAACTTCCCCACCCGGCCCAAGATCACGACAAACGGCGCACCGACGAGCACCCGACGCCACAAGCCGTAAGGCCCCAATAGTACTTGCAGCACTTACCTGTGGAAGATTAGATTGACCGCATGCCCCAGGCCCCCACGCGCGAGCAGCGCAGCGCCCGCCGCCACGACCGCGAGATCATCGCGCTCGCCGTCCCCGCCTTCGGCGCGCTCGTCGCGGAGCCCCTCTTCGTCATGGTCGACAGCGCCGTCATCGGCCACCTCGGCACCCCCCAGCTCGCCGGCCTCGGCGTCGCCGCCGCCCTCCTCACCACCGCCGTCTCGGTCTTCGTCTTCCTCGCCTCCGCCACCACCGCGGCCGTCGCCCGCCGCGTCGGCGCCGGCGACCTCCCGGCCGCCATCCGCCAGGGCATGGACGGCATCTGGCTCGCCCTCCTCCTCGGCGCCGCCGTCATCGCCGTCGTGCTGCCCACCGCCCCCGCCCTCATCGACCTCTTCGGCGCCTCGCCCACCGCCGCCCCCTACGCCGTCACCTACTTGCGCATCAGCGCCCTCGGCATCCCCGCCATGCTCATCGTCCTCGCCGCCACCGGCGTCCTCCGCGGCCTCCAGGACACCCGCACCCCGCTCTACGTGGCCGTCGGCGGCTTCACGGCCAACGCCGCCCTCAACATCACCCTCGTCTACGGCGCCGGGCTCGGCATCGCCGGCTCCGCCTGGGGCACCGTCATCGCCCAGTGCGCCATGGCCGCCGTCTACCTCGCCGTCGTCATCCGCGGCGCCCGCCGGCACGGCGCGTCCCTGCGCCCCGACGCCGCCGGCATACGGGCGTGCGCCCAGGCCGGCGCGCCCCTCCTGGTCCGTACGCTCTCGCTGCGCGCCGTCCTGATGATCGCGACCGGCGTCGCCGCCCGGCTCGGCGACGCCGACATCGCCGCCCACCAGATCGTGCTCACCCTGTGGAGCCTGCTCTCCTTCGCCCTGGACGCCATCGCCATCGCTGGCCAGGCCATCATCGGCCGCTACCTCGGCGCCGCCGACACCGACGGCGCCCGCGCCGCCTGCCGCCGCATGGTGCAGTGGGGCATCGCCTCGGGAGTGGTGCTCGGCGTGCTCGTCGTGGCCGCCCGCCCGCTGTTCATCCCGCTGTTCACCACCGACCCGGCCGTACACGGCGCGCTGCTGCCCGCGCTCCTCGTGGTGGCCCTGACCCAGCCCGTGGCCGGCGTCGTCTTCGTCCTCGACGGCGTGCTCATGGGCGCCGGCGACGGCCCGTACCTCGCCTGGGCGATGCTGGCCGTACTCGCCGTCTTCGCGCCCGTCGCGCTGCTCGTCCCCGCCCTCGGCGGCGGCCTGACCGCCCTGTGGTGGGCCATGGCCCTGATGATGGCCGTCCGGATGGCGACCCTGTGGCTGCGCACCCGCTCCGGCCGCTGGCTCGTGACGGGCGCGACCCGCTGACGGTACGGGCGCGGGAGCCCGTACGGACGTCAGCACGGGTACGAGCCCCCGCTGCCGAAAACGCTTCCCGAACACACCGAA